>NZ_RXHQ01000014.1 GCF_004138105.1 Xylanivirga thermophila
GAGCGTAGCGAAGTGCATTTTAGGCTTGACAACTTTGCTAAATGGTAAAATTTAAGATATTTTTCTTAATTATTATAGCGATTGACTTTCTGGAAGAAAAAGGTGCCAATAAAAACTTGACACACACTTCCATAATTGCTTAGTTGATTTACATATACAAATGGTGTAACCTATACATAGGATGTATTGAAATAAGTATAACGTGGCATAGCTTTAAAACAATTCGAGTGTAACCTATACATAGGATGTATTGAAATGCATTTAGAGACTGTGGGTTAATCTCTACATCTAATGTGTAACCTATACATAGGATGTATTGAAATATCAATGGAAGGGGAGAATGTTTCCATATCTTTTAGTGTAACCTATACATAGGATGTATTGAAATCCCTTGATGTCTAAGTCTTGCCTGTCGCTCCACATCGTGTAACCTATACATAGGATGTATTGAAATCTTGCAACTGTTTCCAAATCTGGCGAATTAATATAGTGTAACCTATACATAGGATGTATTGAAATCTAATCGTAAACATATTTAACGGTGGGGATGTGCCGGTGTAACCTATACATAGGATGTATTGAAATACTCGACACCTGCAATATCTGTGTCTTTTGTAAATAGTGTAACCTATACATAGGATGTATTGAAATTATAAACTTGTGGAAAGCGCCTTAACCTTTGATAGGTGTAACCTATACATAGGATGTATTGAAATAATGTAGTGCGGTGCATGTCCACACCGATTATATAAGTGTAACCTATACATAGGATGTATTGAAATCTGATTCTTTAAGGGAAGAAGCCAAAAAAGTAGGAAGTGTAACCTATACATAGGATGTATTGAAATTGTGCAAGAATGAGAATGTTTCAATCGGAAGGATTCGTGTAACCTATACATAGGATGTATTGAAATGCATGTAGCCCTAGACGGTGAAGGCCCTATTGATATGTGTAACCTATACATAGGATGTATTGAAATATGAAGTCTTTTACCACTACGAATCTCCCATATACTGTGTAACCTATACATAGGATGTATTGAAATACAAATGTAGTTAGCGTGGATGCAGATGCAGATTTAGTGTAACCTATACATAGGATGTATTGAAATATGAAAAATCTAAAGAAATGGTTAAGGGTATAAATGTGTAACCTATACATAGGATGTATTGAAATTTGATACTAGAGCAAGATTTATGTTTGGTAGAGAGCGTGTAACCTATACATAGGATGTATTGAAATACACTAGAAAGCCGAGTATCTACAGCAGAGCAAAAAGTGTAACCTATACATAGGATGTATTGAAATACTCCATTCTTTAAAGGAAATATTTGCGTTTTCTTGGTGTAACCTATACATAGGATGTATTGAAATATTTTTCGATGTCCTTTTCTAAGAATACGTTTTGTTGTGTAACCTATACATAGGATGTATTGAAATATAGTTCTGTACCTTCTACTATATTAAATACCCACTGTGTAACCTATACATAGGATGTATTGAAACAAGGTGGTGACTAGAGCAGATGGGTGCTGAAATGTAGTGTAACCTATACATAGGATGTATTGAAACATGCTATTAGACCAAACCAACCCGTTATATAAGTTAGTGTAACCTATACATAGGATGTATTGAAACACATTTGACTTTATTCCCAGATGGTAAGTGGGTTACGTGTAACCTATACATAGGATGTATTGAAACGGGAATCTAAAACATATAAGAAAGTTAGACAATGCTGTGTAACCTATACATAGGATGTATTGAAACTAATCTCACCAAATACGGCCGCTTTATCATCCCATTGTGTAACCTATACATAGGATGTATTGAAACTAAATTTAAACGAGATTTAGCAGAAGGCACATATAAAGTGTAACCTATACATAGGATGTATTGAAACTTTACTGTTTTTAATGGACTGCAATCAAAATTGTTAGTGTAACCTATACATAGGATGTATTGAAATGGATGAAAGTACAACCTTTTAGCATAAGGTGTATTGGTGTAACCTATACATAGGATGTATTGAAATATTTATTATGATTGCTCTTAATATTATTTTGCTGGTCTTTTCCTTCTAGATTATTTCCAGTATGCCGGTCTTTTATGTTTTAAATATCGGACAGTTTAATATTTTATCTTATCCATAATTATCAAAATGCTATAATAGCAGGTATATTTATAGCAAAGCTACTTTATAAAATAAAAGTTTGTAACAAACGACAAGTTTCAACATAATATGTATTAGGGGAAACCCACTTTTTAAGGAAGGAGTGCTATTATGGCAGATTTAGATAAATCCATGGAGAATATAAAAGAATCTAGTGAGCAAATAGCTAGTTCTTTAAATGATAAAGAAGAGTCCATTCATACAGTTAAGCCTGAAGTTTTATCTGAGATAAAAGAAGCTTTAGAGGATAAAGTAATAGCTGAATATGTAAGTGAGGACTTGAACGAAAGTGAAAAAATAGAGTTGAAAGGCTGTAGATGTGGTGATCCACAACAAAATCAAGAGACTCCTCAAGCATGTAGCAGGCTCGCTAATTTTTGCTGTATAAGGGATATTCCTGATGGATTGACGATAAGTTCTAGAATAACTGATTTTAGAGTGGTATATGATCCAAGGGGATTGAGATGCTGTGTTGAAGAAACCAATATGGATGTTACTCCGCCCACTGGATGCTCAGATTTAGAAATTCCAGTATTTGCAGTTCGTGTAGTCGGATGTATCCCTGTCAATATCAGTTTGTTAGCTTTTGAAAGCCGTTGTGGTGTTAATTTAGTTCCCTCTCCCTCTCAGGACAATAGAGTAGCGCTATGTTGCAAAACAACTGTTTGTGTTGACAATGTAATCTGTTATAGGGGTACACGAGCTCAGGCAGAAGCAGCATGTGCCTCAATTCGATCTAGCATCGCCTCAAATCCATGTACTAATGTTCCATTGGTATCTGCTGCGGCTCAAGCTTTTACTGTACCATTTGGTGCATGTTTTGATAGACCTAGGGTCTTGGCATTTACGGGGACATTTAGATTGCCTGCTTGCCCAGCATAAAATTTATCAAAGGCTGTATCAAACTAGGAATTAATTTCTAGCTCGATGCAGCTATTTTTTTATATTTTAAATGAATATTAGGATATGTTATACTACAAATAATAATATTATAAACTAATAGATATTGAGGTAAGGTGGATATGATTAAAGAAAGAAAACATGTAATCGTTATAGGTGGTGGGGCATCTGGTATGGTAGCAGCTATCTCAGCAAAGAGACAAGGAGCTGATGTTACAATACTAGAGAGAAATCCTCGAGTTGGAAAAAAGATACTTGCTACAGGAAATGGCAGATGTAATTTTACTAATATAAACACAGATATCAATTATTATAATGGTAATAATCCCAAATTTGCATATAGTGCATTATCCCAGTTTAGCGTTAACAATACTATTGATTTTTTTGAAAAGCTTGGAATAGCCCATAAAGTAGAGGATTTGGGTAAGGTATTTCCCATGTCAGATCAGGCGTCAAGTATTTTAGATGTATTATTATATGAATTAAATGAAATAGGGATTAGAGTAATATGCAATGCCTATGTTAAAAATATAGTAAAAGGTAATAAAGGATTTACAATTGAATTAGAGGATGGTTCGGTGTTTAAAGGAGATAGGGTAATTATAGCAGTAGGGGGTAAAGCTATGCCATCTACTGGTTCAGATGGTAATGGGTTTGAATTGGCGTCAAAATTAGGACATTCTGTTATAGACGTTTTCCCTGCTCTGGTTCAATTAAAACTTGAAGGATCATTTTTTAAGCAGATCCAGGGAGTTAAGTTTGTGGGTACGGCTGAAATCCTATATAATAATAGATCATTGGCAAAAGATAGGGGAGATATACTATTTGCCAATTATGGAATATCAGGTCCTCCTATCCTTCAAATTAGCAGAAAAGCGGGAGAGATCCTCAAAAATAACAAAAAGGCTATATTAAAGATAACAATTATTGATACAATTTCCCAAGGGGAACTTAGAGATATTATAATACGGCGATTTAAAAACAACCCTAAAAAGACGGTGGAATTTAGTCTTGTTGGTCTTATAAATAAAAGGCTTATTCCTGTGGTATTAAAAGAAGCAGGAATAACCAATCTCAAGTGTCCGGTTGCAAATATTTCCAATAAAGAGATTGATAATATAGTAAAAATATTAACGGATTGGAGATTTGAGGTAATAGGTACAAAAAGTTGGCCTAGTGCCCAGGTAACCGCAGGTGGTGTTAATACAAAGGAGATAGATCCAAACACTATGGAATCAAAAATAATGGAAGGTGTATTTTTTGCAGGTGAAATAATAGATATAGATGGACAATGCGGTGGATTCAATCTACAATGGGCGTGGTCGTCTGGATTTATTGCGGGACAGAATGCAGCATTGTAAAATTGGAGGTAGATAAATGATTAGGCTTTCAAATATAAAGATTAGTTTAAAGAAAATTAACGACAATAGGGATGAATTAGATCTTATAAGGCAAGCGGTATTAAAAAAACTCGGTATTAATGAAAAAGAACTTATTGGCTATGAAATATTTAAAAGATCCATTGATGCTAGGAAAAAAGATGACTTATACTACGTATATACGATTGATGTTAAAACACACAATGAGCAAAGGATACTCAGAAATCATAATCGTAAGGGAGTGATAAAAACTCCAGATATGGCTTACGAAGGTGTCAAGTTCGGGGAAGATAAGATGTCCTATCGTCCCGTGATCATAGGTATGGGGCCTGCAGGTCTTTTTGCTGGGTTAACCCTTTCAAAACTGGGTTATAGACCCATAATTCTTGAACGGGGAGAGGATGTTGATGCCAGAACTGATAAGATAGGTAATTTTTTGAGGGAAGGAATCCTTGATCCTGATAGCAATGTACAATTTGGAGAAGGGGGAGCAGGGACTTTTTCAGATGGCAAACTTACTACCCTTATAAATGATAAAAGATGTAGATTGGTATTGAATGAATTTGTAAAAGCAGGTGCACCGGAAGAAATATTATATATCAATAAGCCACATATTGGCACAGATATATTAAAATCCGTAATAAAGACCATTAGGCAAAGGATTATTGAAAATGGGGGAGAAGTAAGATTTAATGCTAAGGTAACAGATTTTATCATAGAGGATGATAAGCTAGAAGGTGTAATAATAAATGATTGTGAGAAGTTAGCATGTAATACTGCTTTGCTGGGAATAGGGCATAGTGCTCGTGATACTTTTCAAATCCTTTACAAGCGGGGGGTTCATATAACTCAAAAGCCGTTTTCAATTGGGGTAAGGATAGAGCATCCTCAGCATTTTATAGACATGGCTCAGTATTGCAGTTTTGCAAGGCATCCATGTCTTTGGGCAGCAGACTATAAGTTATCCTATCATTCAAAGAATGGACGATCAGCCTATACTTTTTGCATGTGTCCCGGAGGTTATGTAATAGCTGCTGCATCAGAGGATGGAGGAGTTGTTACAAATGGCATGAGTAAATATGCACGGGATGGAGAAAATGCCAATTCCGCTTTACTTGTAGGTGTAACACCAAATGACTTTGGCAGCTCTCATCCTTTGGCAGGGGTTGAATTTCAAAGGAGATGGGAACGGGCGGCTTATAAAATTTCAGGGGAAAATTATAGTGCACCGGTTCAGCTTATAGGGGATTTTCTTAAAGACAGGCCTAGTACGCAGTTTGGATCTGTAGAACCAACATATAAACCGGGTGTAAAATTTGTAGAGTTAAAATATTGCTTACCCGACTACGTAATAGCAACTATGAAAGAGGCCATTGTATATTTTGATGCAAAGATTAAAGGGTTTAACATGTCAGATGGCATTTTGACAGGTGTTGAGACAAGGAGTTCTTCTCCCATTCGAATAAATAGGGATGATGAGTACTTATCCAATATATCTGGTTTATATCCTATAGGAGAAGGTGCAGGCTATGCAGGAGGTATAATGTCATCGGCAGTTGACGGAATAAGGGTAGCAGAAAATATTGTATCTAAATATGCATCTTTTGTATAAAAAATATTACTGCATCCCCTATTGACAATATCAATGTCAGGGTTTACTATAGTTTTGTAGTATGGGGATGTAGTTCAGTTGGGAGAACGCTGCATTCGCATTGCAGGGGTCGTGGGTTCGACTCCCATCATCTCCACCAGAAGATTAGGTCAAAATAGATGCAGGGCTGAAAAACCCAGTATTTATGCGGCCTGACGAGGGTTTTGAATGAGAAATTCAGAACCCTCGTTTTTCATAGATGCACTCTACTTTTTTAGAAGAAAGTGGGATGTTTCTTTTTTTAGGCCGGAATCAATCCGGCAGACAATTTCATAAAGCCAATACCCTGTAGGGCAATTTAAAGCGGCTGTGTTCTTCGTAACTGAAAAACAAAGCCGCTTTTTTGTTGCCTGAAATCAAAAAGAAAGGATAGATGCACCATGAAAACTGAACTGCAAACCCTGCGGCTATTCAGCCCCCTCTTTCCCCGCATCTACAGAAGAAATGAATGTGGCGATATTCAAAATAATCTGGAGGATTTTAAGTGAATATGCAAATATGTTTTTGTTTTCTTAGGCGATGAGCTTAGGGAAATTTTTGTTACGGGGCTTATGCCAAGAAGAAGTGGGGTGATCTTTATTAAGAAATCTGATAGAGAAAAATGACGCAATTATTGCAGACGGACACGGTTATGAAACATATCGTTGCCCCAAATGGGGTGAATTATATGGACATTTTTTTCATTCATATACATTATCCAGATGGTAGCTTTGAAGTAGGATGCAAATGTACGAAATACAAATCGATCTTTGAAAGAGTTATAGAGAATATGGAAACACGAACTCCATAAGTTGCATTATTTCTTCGGGAGTCTTATCCATTCCACCTTCCGCCCACTTTAAGAGAATACTCAATAGGCCACCTGCGCTAAAAGCCATGGCATAGGACAATGCCTCGGTATTGTGAGCGAGTGGATGATTTCCTTTTATGATTTGAAAAACTTCAGGGAACAACCTTGAATATTGGTTCATAATAAATGGAAGCATTTCATTTCGTCTTAATAGTTCCAAGAAATTTCTATGCTCATACCAAAATTGAAAATAAAGCCTGATGGTAACAGCAAAGTGATGATCTGATTCTTGATTTAGTAATTGCAAAAATTCACTGAACAATTTATCCGTGTAGTATACTAAAATATCTTCTTTGGTCTCAAAAATGCGATAAAATGTTCGCCGGGATAAATCAGCTTTTGTCGCAATTTCTGTTATGCTTATGTTCTTAAATTCTTTTTCTTCCATTAAAACAAGCAAAGCGTTTGTTAACCATTCCCGGGACTGGATAGCAATAGGGTTAGTAATTTCTTGTATCATGAGCCGCCTCCTCTATTCAGTGTCACAAATCAGATGTTTTGTAGCACTTGTGCTGCGTACCTTGTCAATCTGTCTTAAATCAATTATACTTAAAAATACAAAATGTCACAAGTGTGACAAGGATGGGAGGTGAAGATATTATGCAGTCAGGTATGAAGAATAGAATCTTCTATTTTTCAGGAACTGGAAACAGCATGAGAGCAGCAATTGTTATTGCACAAGTGCTAGGGAATACTGAAATCATTTCTATGCGGTGCAATCCATCGGATGTTCCAGCTATCAATTCGGATATAGTTGGATTTGTTTTTCCAGTGTACCACTGGACTATATGTGAAGCCATACAGGAGTTTGTTTCTGATCTGGAAATCAATCCCAATGCCTATATTTTTGCTGTTTCAACACCCAGCTTTATCAACGGGTTTTCTTTTGAAGTACTGGATAAACTCCTAAAAGAGAAAGGTGCAAGATTGCAATACGGAAAAAGGATATTTTCTGTTGCAAATCTCTGTATTGTTTATCCTCCATTTCCCTTTCCAAAACTGCGTGTTCCTGCAACAGAGCGGAAGATTGCAAAGATATCTGGCATGATTCAGAAGAAAGCGACGAACACCTATGCGAAAGCTGGGTGGCTGACAAGGCTGATCTATCCGAAGATGATGCCGAAATATCGGGCTATACAAGCAGAAGTGGATAAAGGGTTTTCTGTTTCCGATGATTGTATTTCCTGTGGGATTTGCTCAAAAATTTGCCCGAAGAAAAATATTACAATGGAGAACTTACACCCCCTATTTTTGCATAATTGCAGTTGTTGTATGGCGTGTGTTTCTTTCTGTCCGGAAAAAGCAATCAAGTATCATTTACCGCCTGAACAGCTTGAAAAAATCAATACACCATTTATGCGTATGATGAAACTTCCAGATAAAAGGAAGCTGTATCATAATCCGTATATATCAGCGAATGATCTAATGATAGACCAGAAATATATTGACTAAGAGTATCAACGTTTTCTCTCCTTCATCTTTTTGGGCTATTGGGGTCACCTCGGGAAATGGTGTCCGAAGTAGATGAACTAAAATTGAAAAAGCGATGTCCACCCTCATGACGGTAAAAGAAAAAATAGTTGCTGCGCTGCGAAGGACACTTTGTTATATCTAAATGACAGATATTTACCATAGCGGCAGCTTTAAAATAATAATCAAAACTGTCGTTTATCTTTTTTAGAAAGGTATCCTGCCGCCAAGGAATAACCAGCTTGAAGCGTCATCATTATTATCCACTCAAGGCACGTTGAGAGTATAATTCTGATGACGTATTGTGGTTCGGAAAGCAAGAAATAGAAGTTGACCACAACATGTAGTGGTTTGAAGACGAAATAAGGGTCAAAAAACGGTAGAAGAACACCGTTTTTTGACCCTTGAAAATAGGCTAAAATATAGATGACATTGGATAATTTGAGTGATGGCAAGGACAAAAGTAGGAAAATCAGGTTGATAAATGAATGGTTGAATAAGATACTATAGATGAACATCAGTAGATAAGTGTGAAGCTAAGATTCCCTAAATAATTTATATTGATTTAGAATGAAATTATTAAGGTGCTTTTTAATGTCTTGGTTTGTAAAACTTAAAGATGTTGGTTTAAAAATGGAGAATTGTGGGAGAATGCTGTTTTTGAAGCCGAAGAAGATGGGATAATGGTTATTGACTGTCCTACAAATGAGCATACTGATTTTGTGTTTTCATCATATTATGATATATCTGATCCAAATAATGTATCTAAGTGTAACCCTGGGTACCCAGCAAGGTATGATATGGACTTTACACATGAAAGTGCAAAAAATATGATTTATGCACCAGCATCTTTTCGAACATTAGCCCAAGGACTTGTTGAAGGTGATTATTGCTATCGTTATGATGGAGTTGGAGGCCAAAGTTGGGCTGTTCCATATGTGGTGTACTGGCACTTGGTTGGCAGGTAAATCCTGAATTAGACGCAGACACTATGAAGAATCTCCTTTCTGAAACTAGCTGGATTAACGATAAAGGGCTTCATTTTATTAATCCGCCAGAATTCATAAAAGCTGTCCGTTCAGGTGGAATACAATAGCTACTTTTAAGACAATTCAATGCAATATGAGCAGAAAAGTTTAAAAACTATTTGCAAAGTAGAGAACTATAAAGATATAATAAAGATTTGAATACATTGAAATAATCAATCCACAGCAAAACGTATATATTCGATGATACTATAAGTGTGATAGGATCTTTTAATTTTGATGCAAGAAGTAGCTATATAAACAGTGAGTCTATGGTAGTCATTTCAAGTCGGGAATTTACAGAACAGTTAAAGGAAAATGTTCAAGTAGATTTAAATAAGAGTTTAATTATAGATAAAGATTATTCTTATATATAATGATAAAGTTCAGGAAGGTAAAGTCTCCGTATATAAAAAGATAATCATCGGTTTTTTATCTAAGATTACCTTGTTTTTAGAATACCTTCTGTAAAGTAGTGATTATATTATTTGTTTTCCTTTCTTTTAGATTAGATAGGAGAGGAGAAAGAAAATATAAAAGGGATACAATGATTTCTAATCAGTAAGTATAGATATTTCAAACATGAAAGTTGTAAAAGATAAGAAATAGGGAAAATAGTATATACATCTAAAATTTAATAATTAAAACAAAGAAGCGATCTTTAGGTAAACAATGAACCTAGAAAACTCGCTTTTTTTATGCCAAAAATAAAAGTTAAGAAAAATCTTTATGTTAAGTTTTATGTAAAATACAAAGTTACAAAGTTTTGTAGATAATGATAGACATGGGATTAGTGAAATTTGCATTGAAAAAGGGAAATAAATATGTTAATATAGTTCAATGATGAACTATATTAGAGAGTGAGGTGGGTTTAAATGAAAAATGAAATAGTTAATAATAAAAATAGTCTTTTTTTAATATTTAATTGGAAGCTAAAAAAGATGTATGAAAAAATGTTTTATCAGCTAACAGAGGAATTACAATTGACCCAAAATGAAATCGATGTACTTCTATTTTTGAATAATAATAGTCCACTTGATACTGCAAGGGATATAGCGAGATATCGTGCCATGTCAAAGTCTATGATATCAAAATCTGTAGATTCTTTATATAGAAAAGGTTTTTTATCATATGAGACAGATGAAACAGATAAAAGATGTATTCATCTAAAAATTAAACCAGTGGCTATTCCAATTGTAGAAAAATTACATGAGGCTCAAAAAGAGTTTTTTTATATTCTTACTTATAATATTACTAAAGAAGAATATAAAGCAATGGAAACAGTATTAAATAAGATGTATGCAAACATCATTGATCAATTTGACGAATGAAAAGGGGATAGAAGAAATGGAAAATAAACAACAAATGGAATTAGGGACTAAAAGTATAAGTAAATTACTTTTTAGTATGGCTATTCCTGCAATTACAGCACAGGTTATCAATCTTCTGTACAATATGATAGATAGAATGTATATTGGACATATTCCAGAAGTCGGGGCTACTGCCCTAACTGCAGTAGGTGTGACCATGCCAATCATTATGGTTATATCAGCATTTGCCGCTTTAGTTAGTATGGGTGGTGCGCCACGTTCTTCTATTATGATGGGAAAAGGAGATAAGGATACTGCCGAAAAAATACTTGGAAACTGTACCACTGCATTAGTATTGATTTCAGTCACATTAACAGCTGTAGGTTTGATATTTGGGGAGAAAATGTTAATGACATTTGGGGCTAGTGAAAATACTATAAAATATGCATTGGATTATTTAAATATCTATGCTTTTGGAACACTATTTGTGCAACTTGCTTTAGGTCTCAATGCATTTATTACTGCACAGGGATTTGCTAAAATGAGTATGCTTACAGTATTAGTTGGTGCAGTATTAAACATTATATTAGACCCTATTTTTATCTTTGGATTTAATATGGGAGTAAAAGGTGCAGCTTTAGCAACAGTAATATCACAAGGAGTTTCTGCATTATTGGTTATGAAATTTCTTACAGGAAATAAAACCTTATTAAAAATCAAGAAAGAATATTTAAAGATAGACTTTAAGGTATTATTACCTTGTATTGCCCTTGGACTATCACCATTTATTATGCAATCAACAGAAAGCATTTTAGCCATATCATTTAATACATCTTTACTTAAATATGGTGGAGATTTAGCAGTAGGGGCTATGACTATCCTATCAAGTGTTATGCAGTTTTCTATGCTACCATTAGTTGGACTTACCCAAGGAGCTACACCAATTATTAGTTTTAACTATGGAGCAGGTAATGGTAAGAGGGTTAAGGAAGCATTTTTGTTACTACTTAAGATATCTTTGATTTATTCAATAGGATTGTGGGCAATCACAATGTTATCACCACAAATATTTGCTAAAATGTTTACGAAGGATGCTGAATTGATTAATATTTCTATTAAAGCAATGAGAATTTATATGGCTGCTTCTTTGCTATTTGGAATTCAAATTAGTTGCCAACAGACTTTTATTGCCTTGGGAAATGCAAAGACATCTGTATTTTTAGCTATTTTGCGTAAAATAATCCTTTTAATTCCTCTAATATATATATTACCTTTATTCTTACAAAATAAGGTCAATGCAGTATTTTTAGCAGAGCCAATAGCTGATATTATTGCTGTTACAGTAACCAGTATACTATTTACTATTCAGTTTAAAAGCGTATTAAGGGAACTGGATTACTAAAAACTTTAAATCAAGGAGTGATGACAATGTTTTATCCTTTTAGTTATTTTAGATTTGATCCAACCATGATTATTTTAATTCCGGCAGTATTTTAACGATTTATGCTCAAAGTAAGGTACAATCAAACTTTAACAAATACTTGAGAGTACCAACAAATAGAGGATATACAGGAGTTCAAGTTGCAAGAAGATTATTAGATCAACATGGTTTGCAAAATATACCAATTGAACTTTCAAGAGGTAAGTTAAGTGATCATTATGATCCAACAAAAGGAATATTAAGACTATCTCAAGAAGTGAATTATAAAGAAAAGAGTAGACAGAACTTAGCAAATAAATGGTTTGCATAAACAGGAATCCAGAAGTATCTACTTCCACCAAGGGGCTAATATCAACCTATGACATCATTATTATCCTCTCAAGGCACGTTAAGAGGATAATAACGATGACGTATTATGGTTCAGAGGACAAAATGTAGGATTTTACTACAATATGTTGTCGTCGAAGGACAAAAATAGGCAAAAATATAGATGACATTGGATAATTTGAGTGATGACAGAAGAAAATTAAATAATCAGAAGGGGTAGTTATGATTTTATATGATGGTATATCCAGTGGAATAGTGAAATATGTTTATTCTTTATTGAGCTATTTAATTTTGCAGGTAGTGCAATAAATTTTTGTGAAATGTTGTAACGAAATACGATTATGATAGTCTTATATATGAAGGGCGGTGAGAATGTGACGGAATTTGAAGAAATATACTCTGAATACTTCAAGGATGTATATAGATATGTATTATGTCTTTCTAAAAATGAAAGTATTGCAGAGGATATAACACAAGAAACTTTTTTTAAAGCATTAAAAAACATTGATAGCTTTAAAGGAAATTGTAAGATGAGTGTTTGGCTCTGCCAAATTGCTAAAAACTCATATTTTTCATATTTAAAGAAAGAACAAAACAACTTTGAAAGAGTTGAAGATATAGCCGATGTTTTTGACAGTGATTTTAAACAAATATTAGTTGACGATGAAAGTGTATTTGAAATTCATAAAGTACTCCATAATTTAGAAGAACCGTATAAAGAAGTATTTACATTGCGTTTTTTTGGAGAACTATCATTTTTAAAAATAGCCGAATTGTTTGGGAAAACAGAAAGCTGGGCAAGAGTCACATATCATCGTGCAAGAATAAAGTTAAAGGAGAGGTTAATATGAGACTATCATGTGAAGTTATTAGAGATCTGTTACCATTGTATTATGATAAGGTCTGTAGTAAAGAAAGTTCTTCGTTGATAGAAGAGCACTTAGCCGAATGTCCACAATGCGTAGATGAATTGCAAAAACTTAAAATGGATTTCGAGAATCCAACTATTTCAGATGGGAAGATGAGATTAATGGAAAATATTTCAGCAAAATGGAAAAAGGATAAGAGGGTTTCATTTACAAAAGGTTCCATGTTGGTTTCGGCTTTAGCAGCTGTGATTTGCTTCATTGCCTATAATGTTATAGGTGCAAAAGTTTTGCCAGACGGAACATTGGTTGAGCCATTCGCGCTAATACCAATCGGATATATATTTATTTTAGTGTTTATCATTTCACTAATATGTAACTTTGTACTTTTAAAGAAGTACAAAATTAAGATTAAGTAAAATGGGCATAAAGTGCTCTGTTTTATATAAAACAAAATATAGAAACTTAGAAGACGAAGTCTTCGGTCAACTTATGATCGATAGGCTTCGCCTTTTTTATTTCATCATGTACTTTAATAAAAAAGATATTAATTTATGGGATATATCGCCAAGATACACCGCAGTCATATTTCTTCTTACTGCTAATGAAAGGCTTTGGAACTCCCAGAACATACAGTAAGTCTAATGGATTTGATTTTAATAAGACTAATCTTAAAGAAATTTGTAGTTGTTTTATAAGAAATTAAATACAGAAATCTAAAGAGGCAAAGTCTTCGGTCAGCTTTATGACTGATAGGCTTCGCCTTTTTTTTATACCAAAACACAGAAAGGAAGAATACAATATGAAAAATGAAATGCAAACCCTACGGTTATTCAGTCCCCTCTTTCCCCATATCTACAGAAAGAATGAATGGGGCGATATTGAGGATTACCGGGAAGATTTAACCGCCAGTGAGGTTTTGGAATACGAGGATGAAATTCTCGCCCTCATTCAGAAAGAGAGGCTCCCCAGCGAGGGTGACCGTGGCCTCGCTGTTTACCTTGATGATGATCTTAGCCGAAAGGTATATAGCATCAATCCCTCAGTGGAGGAATGGAATGGCGAGCTGTGGGGAGTTACCGAGGTGCAAGCCCACGGGGAGCTTTCTCCCTCTGAGCTTGCAGAGCTTACCGACTGGCTGTCCGGGCAATTTTCAGACGGCTGGGGCGAGGGGCTGGAGCAAAGGGAAATCGAAGTATATGACGGTGAGCTGTATGTCAGCTTTTGGGATAGCAGCAACCGCTTCTTTATCAAGCCGGAGGACGAGCTGAAAGGCAATCAATCCTTCGGTTTTGAAATGACGATGGGAGGAATGAGCTAATGCCAAATCATGTAACCAATATTTTAAGAGTATCCGGCGATCCAGATAAGGTTAGCGCCATGTTTTATGCCATCAAGAACGAAGAAATCGGTCTTGGCAGCATTGACTTCAACAAGGTTATTCCTATGCCTAATCATATCTTTCAGGGGAATCTCGGTATGGCTGAGCGTGTAAAGTACGGCAAAGACAACTGGTATGATTGGTCTATTGCTAATTGGGGAACCAAGTGGAACAGCTATGGCTATGATACCGAGTATACCTCAAAAGAATTTGATGGCGAGCATATCGAATTCCAAACCGCATGGAGCTATCCTGACCCAATCATTGCAGCCTTGGCTAAGCGGTACCCTAATCTCAGCTTTGAGGTGAAATGGGCAGATGAGGACTTCGGCTACAATGTCGGACGCAAAGAATTTGAAAACGGCGAGGAAATATTCAGCCATACCCCTCCCGGCGGTTCCAAGGAAGCACTGGAACTGGCCGCAGAGGTTCACGGATGGGATCTGGCTGAGGAAGGTTATCTTTATAACGAAAAAACCGGCGAATATGAATACCATAATCCAAATGAGTCGATGTCACTGAAAATGTAAGTGATGATCGGCTCTTTTCTTTTTCCGAGGGAGGTGATGGAATATCAATAGCTTTATCAGCTGGGTGGGCGGTAAAAAAGCCCTCCGCAATATTATTTATCGGCTCTTCCCCAAGGATTTCGGCAGATACATTGAAGTCTTTGGCGGCGGGGGCTGGGTTCTGTTCGGCAGGCCTCCTGACTGTAAGGGTATGGAAGTCTACAACGACTTCAATGGCAACCTGACCAACCTATTCTACTGCGTAAAGAACAGGCCGCTGGCGTTCCTCAAGCAGCTGGGCTTCCTGCCCCTTAACTCACGATATGAATTCAATGTACTGCGCCAGTTCTTTGAAAAGGATGAATTCGATACCGAATATCTGCAGGAAGAACTGGAGCTGGCGCAGCATAACCTCCCGCCGCCTGCATTTGAGGAACTTAAGGCCATCCTGCTGGAGCAGGCCGAGCCAAGCGATGTGTGGCGGGCGGCTGCATTTTTCAAGCTCATCCGCTACAGCTACGGCAGCGGCTGCACCTCATACGGCTGCCAGCCCTTTGATATCAGAAAGGTATTCGCCGTTATATGGGAGGCATCAAGGCGACTTGCAAACACGGTGGTGGAAAATAAGGACTTTGAGGCGTTGATCCGGCAGTATGACCGTGATGATGCCTTTTTTTATTGTGATCCGCCCTATTACATGACCGAGGGACATTATGCGGTGGAGTTTCTCAAAACCGACCACCAGCGGCTCCGGGATACGCTGGCAGGTTGCAAAGGAAAATGGATGGTTTCCTACAACGACTGCGAATTCATCCGGGAACTGTATCAGGATTACACCATCACTCCGGTCACCCGCCTGAACAATCTGGCGCAGCGGTATGACGGAGGCTGCGAGTACCCGGAAGTTATCATTACCAACTACGACCCCAAGGAACGGGAAAATGATATGTTCCAGATGAATTTGTTTGACCTTTGTTTTGGAGGTGAGGGTGAAAATGACAGCGATTGAGAAAATGAGATGGGCAAAAGCCATGCTGGAGGAAGAAAGCGGCGGTATCTATCAGTTTGTGGTAGGCAATGTGAATGACGACCTGTATTTGCGATGCGGGGATCGTGCCAACGCAGGGCTGCATCTGACCGTGCAGCAAAACAGAAAAACCGGCAACTATGACTGTATTTTCAAGGGATACATCCGCACGAGCAGCGGCTATCACAACGCCAAAGGCATACAGAAGCTGGCTGACGAGTACAAGCAGGCCGCATATTTTCTCCGAGAAATGGAGATCGCCAATATCTCCCTGACCGAGGATGAGCTTCGCACCTTTGTGGCTGAGCTGAAATCGGTAGATGAACAACAAATCAACGCCCCGCAGATGGGGATGTAAAGGAGGCTTACACTATGAAAATCATTGAAACCAAGGGCAGGATTGCCGATAACGGCAGCATCGTCCTGCCGCCCGGTGTTTTGGAAACCATGTGCGTCACTGCTGGTGATACCGTGCATCTGGCGTACCTGTCCCATCACCCGGTAAAGGAGATCAACAGCTACGGGGAGTTTTTTCTCACCAAGGACGGTATCGACCATGTAACCGAACCGGTGGAAGCGCCGGAATCGGCAGAGCTATCGGTGCCTCATGTGCTTTTGGAGGCGGCAGGGATTCCGCTGGATGACGATCTGGACATCCGCTGTGAGGACGGCGCTATCATCATCGGCAGTGCCGATCCCGTAAAGCAGCTGCCGCCCCAGCTCATGGAACTGTTTGACAGCCTCGGCGTGAACCATGACACCATCTGCTGTGTGCTGGAGGGAGGTGGGGAGGATGAAGAATAAACCTATCTACAAGCTGATGGACGGCAAAGGCCGTGTGCTGATTCCCAAGGAGCTGCGCACCGCCAGCGGCATGGATTACGGCGATATCGTGCGCCTTAATATATCCAACGGCATGGTCAGTGTACAAAAGGTGGATATCATCGAAATCGGCGATCAGTCTCCGGAGGCGGTGGAGGCCTATGTCCGTGCGGCATTTAAGACCATGCCGGACGATACAAGACTCTCCCTCATTTCCGACCTGACTGCCCTGCTGCAGCAGAAAAAGGAGGGCTAACGGATGGAAAGGAAATCTCTATTTACTGACAAAGACTGTTCGGCAACAGGCTTAAACTGCAGCATTCATGGGAAAGTTGTTGTATTGAGTCAGGACAATCCGGAACGGCAGCTGTACTTTTGCCTCTGCGGAAACGGAGCTGGTGCCAATCCAAGCGGCTGTGCTGTCTTTTTAGTATCGCTCCGTACCGGGGAGTTTGCCCTGAAAAAACGCAGTGAAGTCATCGGCATACTGAAGCCGGAGCTTCTGCCAGACAGCGCCAAGCTTCAGCTCTCTCAAATCAGACCGGTGGGAGCGCTGGATTTAAAGAATTATGAGCCAAAATACAGCGGCTACAGCTTTCTGCCCGATGGCCGCTATGCTTCCGGCGTGTGGCTCTGCACCGAACAGGAAGCGCTGGATTATGTGGAGATGCAGAAGCCTTACCAGCATCGCATCATGATCTGCGACCGGGATGATTTTTGTGTGATGGAGCTACAGGAGGGCAGGCTTCTCCATCCCACAGAGGAAGCAATAGAGGCCTTCCGGCAGGCGTCGGGGAACGGGGGTCTTACTATGACGTAAAGGAGGCACAAGCTCATGCGAAATATCCGGATGGAAAAGGATATCATCTTGTACTACGGCAACCCTGCCGGTTATGTCAGCGGCGACAAGGCGGTGGTTGATCCCCTGTTCGAATCAGAGGAACTGAAAGCCTTTCTTAGCCGCCAAAAGGATATCAGCGAGGTGAAATGGACGGACGGCATATACGACCGTCTTGTGAATGGTCAGCGGGATAACCAGGAACTTACCCTGCTGAAAAGCTGCCGTGTATGGCAGCTAAAGCCCGAATCGGATCTCCGGATGCGCTTCATCAGCCTTGCGGATTTCTGCAAGAAGTTCGGCGAACCCAAAATATCCGATTACCAGACAGTCTATGACGGCGAGGTAGAAACCAACGATCTGGAGGCGCTCTACACCAAATTCAATACAGCTCACCCTCCCGGTTATGTAGGGCATTCCCTGTCCATGTCAGATGTGCTGGAGCTGTACGATGAAAACGGTAGCAGCTTCTACTACTGCGACCGCTTCGGCTTTCAGGAAATCGGCTTTGCACCACCGGCGCAGAGCCAAACCATGCAGCTCTAAAGGGGCTGTTTTTTATTATCAAAATGCGAAAGGAGAAAGAAATCATGCCTGATGTAGATGTAAAAATTAATTCCATGTACCCGCCAGGTACCAGCGGCAACATCCGTGCCTACGCTTCAGCAACGGTGGACGGCTGTCTCGGCATCCGGGGCATCAAGGTGGTGGAGGGAGGCCGTGACGGTCTCTTTGTTTCCATGCCAAGCCGCAAGACCGAAAACGGCTACAAGGAAATCTGCTTCCCCGTGACCAAGGAGTTCCGAGAACAGCTCCACAAGGCAGTACTGGACAGCTACCAGCAGGCCGTATCCATGAACCAAGCCTCGGTGCAGCCGCAAGAAGCTGCACCAGAACAGTCCCAGCCGCCCATGCAGATGGGCGGTATGTAAATACCCCGTCAACCCAATAACAAAAACATTTTGGAGGTAAAATACCATGAAAAAAATAATGAACAAGATTACCTATAAGGCGAATATGCTGGCAGTCAGGGCAAGAACGCCGCTCACCAACAACCGTGGGGAGGGCTTCGTAGATACAGCCATTAAGATTTTAATGGCTGTGGTCATCGGTGCTCTGGTGCTGGCCGGATTGTATCTGCTCTTCGACCAGACCGTGCTACCCACCCTCACCCAGCGTATCAAAGAAATGTTCAACTATGCCGGATAAGCTGGCCGCTGCGCAAGCGGTCTTTTTTATTGCCCTATTGTGTTCGGCATCGGCGATTGACTTTGCGAAACGCATTATTCCCAACTGGCTTAGTATCGCTATTGCCACTATTTCCATATTGGATTTTACACCAGTTAAAATGCTGGGAATCCTTGTTGCCCTGCCGTTTTTAGTGGCAGCAATATTCTGTGGTGGCATGGGCGGCGGCGATATCAAGCTGATGGCGGCCTGCGGTCTTGTGCTGGGGCTTCCAAAAGGATTGCTTGCGGCAACTGCAGGATTAAGCCTGCTGCTGCTCTACGTGGTAGTGTATCGGATTTTTTGCAAGGTGCAAAGACGGGAGGCGCAAAACGCCTTCCCTCTTGCACCTTTTTTATCGGCGGGCTGTCTGCTCGCTTACTTCATTTAAGGGAGGAAATCAAACCATGAGTTTTTTTAAGAATAGAACGGTTATTGGCGTGATTTGCATTGTGCTGTCCTTGCTGATCTGCTTTGCCGTAACGCCGCTGTTTAACCAGAGCATCAGCCAGAAAACTGAGATCGTGCGGGTGACCAAGCCCATCAAAATAGGGGAAGCCATCACCAAAGACATGGTGCAAACCGTGGAGGTGGGCGGCTACAATCTGCCGGAGGATGTGGTCAGGCATACGGATACGGTGATCGGCAAATTTGCCTCCGCTGATTTGGTGTCGGGAGATTATATAATCGGCTCCAAAATCGCTGATGCCCCTGCTGCGGAAAACGCCTATCTCTACAACCTGACCGGAGAAAAACAGGCCATTTCCATATCGGTCAAGAGCTTTGCCGCAGGGCTGTCCGGCAAACTGGTTTCCGGGGATATTGTGTCCATCGTTGCTCCAGATTACAAAAAACAGGGTGTAACGGTCATTCCGCCGGAGCTGCAGTATGTGGAGGTCATCGCTGTCACCGCAGGCAGCGGATATGATGCCAACACCGGAGAACAGAAAAAGGATAAGGATGAAAAGGAACTTCCTGCTACTGTCACCCTGCTGGTTACCCCGGAACAGAGCAAAATCCTTGCCGAGCTGGAAGCAGACGGAACCCTTCATGTGTCCCTCGTTTACCGTGGCAGCAAGGAAAATGCGGCAAAGTTTACCGAGGCGCAGGACTTGGTGCTTTCCAAGCTATATCCCGATAAGCTGGAAACTCAGGAAAGCGAGGATAACAGCCAGCCGGAATCACCTGCGAATACACCGGTGGAAAGCGAGGCTGAGTAAATGCTGAACTTCAAAAAAGGCGGTCTGTTCAGTCGCAAGGACAATATAGAGCCTCCGGAGGTAGAACCGGATAACGCCGCACAGGTACTGGCGGTTTGGGGCAGCCCCGGCTGCGGCAAGACCACGGTGGCGGTCAAACTGGCGAAATATCTGGCAGACAGAAAGAAGAATGTAGTGCTGCTTTTATGCGACTGCACCACGCCAATGCTTCCCTGCATCTGCCCGCCCGGAGATTTGGAGGGCGACCACTCGCTGGGAAGCATTCTTGCTGCCAATTCCATTACCGAATCGCTGGTGAAAAACAACTGCAATACCCATAAGCGGATGAGCCATCTGGCGGTCATCGGTCTGCAAAAGGGAGAAAACGAAAACTGCTATCCTCCCGTTACACCGGCTCTGATAAAACAGCTTATCGAAGTGCTGCGTGGTATGGAAAGCTATGTGGTTATCGATTGCGGTAGCTCCATCTACTTTGACGAACTGTCCACCATCTCCATTCTGGAGGCCGATGCGGTGCTGCGGCTCATAAACTGCGATTTGAAATCGGTCAGCTACCTGTCCAGCCAGCAGGAGTATCTGCGGATGGCCGGGTTTGACTTTGATAAGATGTATAAGGCAGTCAGTAATGTAAAATCCAATGAAGCCAGTCAAAACATGGAACAGGTGCTGGGCAATGCTGTGTTTACCCTTCCTCACTCCCCGGAACTGGAGGCTCAGGTGCTGGCCGGAAACCTATTCGCTGATTTGTCCCTGAAAGACAGTCGGGGCTTTCGCAGAGAAATCGAAAAAATCGCAAAGGAGGTGTTCGAGATATGAGCAGGCATAACCTGTTTTTTACACCGGAGCAGGAAACCGGGGATTTTCACAGTGTGCTGCAAAAGGTGCAAGGGCATATCGCCGGGCAGCACAGCGAACTGCTATCAGACGGCAACGCTGCCGAAGCCAAGGCGCATATCAAGCGGTATATCGCCAAGTTTGTGCAGGACAGCCGTATGGCGGTAAAAGACATGACACAGCAGCAACTGGTGGATGCGCTCTACACGGAAATGGCCGAATATTCCTTTCTTACCAAGTACATCTTTGCGGACGGAATTGAAGAAATCGACATCAACAGCTGGCGAGATATTGAAATCCAGTACGCCGGTGGGCGCTGTGAGAAATTGGAGGAACACTTCGACAGCCCCCAACACTGTATCAATGTGCTGCGCCGGATGCTTCACGTGTCCGGTACCATTCTGGATGACCAATCCCCTCTGGTGGTCGGTACTCTTGCAGAAAACATCCGTATTGCTGTTATGAAAAGCCCCATTGTGGATGCCAGCGTAGGCGCTGCCGCCTCCATCCGTATCGTCAACCCCAATAACATGGAGAAAGAGGATTTTATAAACGGTGGTACGGCAACCGCTGAAATGCTGGATTTGCTCTCGGAGTTCATCCGCTACGGGATTTCGGTGTGTATTGCCGGGGCTACCAGCAGTGGTAAAACTACTGTGGCAGGATGGCTGCTCACCACCATCCCTGATAACAAGCGCATCTTTACCATTGAAAACGGCAGCCGGGAGCTTTCCCTCATCCGTGAAAAGGACGGCAGGGTCACCAATTCCGTAGTGCATACACTCACCCGCAACAGTGAGAACGAGCTGTACCGCATTGAGCAGATTGATCTTGTGGATATCTCCCTGCGCTTTAATCCGGATATCATCGTGGTCGGCGAAATGCGTGGTGCGGAGGCTAATGCTGCACAGGAAGTAGCCCGCACCGGTGTGGCTGTGGTTACCACCATCCACTCCAATTCCTGCGAATCCACCTACCGCCGTATGGTTTCCCTGTGTAAGCGGGCTGTGGATATGTCGGATGAAACCCTCATGGGCTATGTGACCGAGGCCTATCCCATTATCGTGTTCTGCAAACAGCTGGAAAACAAGCAGCGCAGGCTCATGGAAATCATGGAGTGCGAAATCCTGCCGGACAACAGCCGCCATTACCGCACCCTGTTCCGGTACGAGATTACCGAAAACCGCTATGAAAACAATCAATTTTATATTACCGGACACCATGTAACAGTCAATCCCATATCCGACAGCCTATGTAAACGGCTGTTAGAGAATGGTATGCCGCAGGAACGCATCAATCTTCTTAAGAAAGGGGGGCAAATATCCGCATGACAACCATTCAACTGCTGGCCTGCATCGGTATGATTACAGGCTTTTTTCTACTCATTGGCTTAAAGCCGATGGAATTCACCGATGGGCTGTTTTCCTTTCTCACCAAAGAAAAGAAATCCATCAAGGATGAGATCAAAGCGGCACAGCGCTGCCAAAAGCCGGGATTTCTGAAACAGCAAATTCATATGGCTCAGGAGGTGCTGGCCATGACCGGCAGGAGCAATCGCTTTTCTCTGATTTGCGCCTGCTCTTTACTACTGTTTGCCATCGGTGCCGCTATCGCCATTGTAATGGGCAACTTCTTTCTGGCTCCGGTGATGGCTGTGGGCTTTATGATGTTGCCCTTTTGGTATGTGCAGCTTACCGCCAGCCATTTTAAAAAGGATATCGCAGCCGAGCTGGAAACGGCTCTCTCCATTGTCACCACAGCCTACCTGAGAAGTGAAAATATATTGACTGCTGTGGAGGAAAACATCCACTATCTGAACCCGCCGGTGCATCAGGTGTTTAAGGATTTTGTCCTGCGGGTCAAGCTGATTGATCCCGATGTGCTGGAGGCCATCAAGGTGCTGCGCACCAAAATCGACAACGAAGTATTCCGTGAATGGTGTGATGCCCTATGTGACTGCCAGCATGACCGTAGCCTGAAAAGTACCCTGACTCCCATCGTTTCAAAACTCAGTGATATTCGGATTGTGAACGGCGATCTGGAATACCTTGTGTTTGAACCCCGCAAGGAATTTATCATCATGGTCATCTTTGTCATCGGCAATGTTCCCCTCATGTATCTCCTGAACAAAAGCTGGTATGACACGCTGATGCATACTTCGTTGGGGCAGATTATCCTGGCTATCAGCGCTGCCCTTATCTTTGTTTCTACGGCTTGTGTCATTAAGCTGACAAAACCAATCGAGTACAGGAGGTGACGAGGATGGGATTACTGTTTTTATTTGGAGTCACCTTAGCGGCGGGGCTGTTCTTTGTCTTTTTGGATGTGCTGCGCCTACCGTACCTCAGCACCGCCAAGGCCATGCTGAACACCACAAGAGCAGAGAAAAAAGCAGCAAGGAGCTTGGAAACCTATCTCATGACTTGGGCGGTAAAGCTCTCTAAATATATCCGCATGGACGAATACCGTAAACATCGGCTGAAAAATGTGCTGAAAGCCACCGGTATGAATATGGAGCCGGAGGTTTATCAAGCCTATGCGCTGGTGAAATCCGGCGTAATTCTGCTGATGGCAATCCCTGCGGGCTTTATTTTCCCTTTGCTGGTGCCGGTGGTGGTGTTCCTTGCGGTCATGGTGTACTTTAAGGAAACTAAAAAGGCAGATGAAAGGCTGTCCGCAAAGCGAGCCTCCGTAGAAAAGGAGCTGCCCCGTTTTGTTGCCAACATCGAACAGGAGCTAAAAGCCTCCCGTGATGTGCTGGCCATCGTAGAAAACTACAAGAAAAACGCTGGGGAAGCCTTTGCCGGGGAGCTGACCATGCTGGCTGCGGATATGCGCTCCTCCAGCTACGAAGCTGCCCTTACCCGGTTTGAGGCAAGGCTCAATTCGCCCATGCTCTCGGACGTGGTGCGAGGCCTTATCGGTGTACTGCGTGGGGATGACAGCACGGTGTATTTTCAGATGCTGGCGCATGATTTCAAACAGCTGGAGTTGCAGCGCCTAAAAAGCGAGGCGCAAAAGATACCGCCGAAAATCCGTGTGTTTTCCTTTCTCATGCTGATGTGTTTCCTGTTCACCTATCTGGCCATCATTGCCTATGAGATCATCAAATCCCTCGGCGGAATGTTTTAGGGAGGGGTGAGTATGAAGAAAATTCTAAAATCCAAACGTGGCGAGGGCTACATTGATGTGTGTGTCCTCGTCCTCTGCGCCATGCTGGTCATTGCGCTGGCTGTACAGGTTCTGCCTGTGTTTATCGCCAAAAACCAACTGAATACCTACGCCACTGAGCTGTGCCGGGAAGCGGAAATCTCCGGCAGGGTGGGCAGCGAAACCAGCCGCCGTGCTGCAGTTCTCACTGAACAAACTGGATTGAGTCCCCGAATTTCATGGTCAAAGACTGGCAATATCCAGCTGAATGAGGATATCACCGTCACCCTCACCTTAGAGAAAAACATCGGTCTGTTCGGCGGGTTCGGTTCCTTTCCCATTACCCTGCGCTCCGAGGCCTCTGGCAAAAGCGAGGTGTATCACAAATGACCAAGCTAAGACACATTCTCAAGGATAAGTCTGGGAACGGGTTCCCTTTGGTAATAGCCATTACACTGGCGCTTGTGATTATACTGTGCGGTGTGATGGAATTCTTTCGGCTAAATATCATCGCCAGCGGCGTAAAGGAAACCCTGCAGGATGCCATCATTGTCACTGTCAACGACAACTATGCCGATGTATATCACGGTGTTCGGGAGGGATATAGCGGCGGCTATCAGCCGGACGGTTCCTCTTTTTCCTACAGCGTGAATACTGGCGATATCTACGGCTACATGGACGATATCCTTGGAATGGAGGAAGTCAGCGGCAGCCATGTAAAATATGCCGGGGATGTTTTAGAGTATAAGCTCTCCGGCTTAGATGTCACCATCCGCAATGCGCCACTGGCTCCTTCCTCCCCCAAAAACGCACAGCGCTTTGAAGCGGATGCTGTGATCTGGCTGGAGGTTCCCCTTTACTTTGGCGGCAAGGAGCTGGCTCCCATGAAAATCAAGCTCAAGGTTCAGGCGGGATATACCGAGGTGTTTTAACTGTTCAGGAAAGCATCTGGACTTCTGGAAAAAATTATAGTATGGTGAGAAATACAAAGAGGTAACACTTTACACTTCTCAAAGGAGGTTTTCAATATGAATGATAAAATCAAAAGGAGACTTGCCATTGCAGGCGCTTTGGTGATTAGCATTGCGCTTGTGATTGCCATCGGAATGCAGTTTACCAAGGAACCTGCCAAGCCGGATGCTTCTTCACAAGAGCCGGTCAGCTCTTCGGATGTGGCTCCTGATATACAGAAAAATACAGAGAAAAAAGAGGTCGTGGTTTCCCCGCAGCTCACATCAGAGCCGGAAAGCTCGGAAACGCTGCCGCCTCAGACCGATTTGCCGGAGCAAAAACTCCAGCCCGATCCGGTAAAGCCGGAAACCCCAGCAAAACCTGAGCTGCCAAAGGATGCGGATACCAAAAACCCATCCAAGCCTCCAGAATATAAGCCAGAGGCTACAGAAAAGAAACCGCCTTCTTCCGAAAGCAAGCCGCAGAGCGGCGGTGGATTGCCAGGATTTGATAATGTACCGGACGGCGGTGCCAATCAGGGAGAATACCTCGATGATATGTACGAAAACGGCAATAAGATCGGTGAAATGGATTAAAACAAAAATATTTGCATCAAAAGTACGGTTTATACCGTGCTTTTTTTGTTGCGGAAAGGAGGAAATATGAAACGGTTATTTTCCGTTTTTCTAATGATATCTTTAATTTTCTGTCTGCTTTCTCCTGTTTCCGTTTATGCCGTAGGCGATGGAAACGTGGATGGCGGCGGTGGAGGCATGGGAGATGGTACCAGCACCAACTCATGGACTCCGGGCAATGAAGGTGTGCGGGTAACGGTGGTTCGAGCAAGTGATCATGCGGTGGTCACTACACCGATTGATTTGACAAACAAGGCACCTTCCTCCGGGATTTATCATTTCGGAAAGGTCAGCAAAATACAATATAGCGGCGGCAGAGATCTATCTCCTGCAAAAGGTGGGTACACCTTTAAGAATCCGGCACAGACGATACCCCGCATTATAAGTACCAATGGCAGCAACAACATTGCCGCCATCAAAAGCTATTTTACTGATGAACAGGTCATTCGTTCTATTGCAGCTACAGTTGGAATGGATTTTGATACCTTAATCGGCGGCGAGTACAAGCTGCTTTTGGAACCCATAGCCTATTATAAATTTGAGGGTGTTATGATTGCCACTACAGCTACGGAAGCCGCCATGTATGACGAACAGGTAAACGGTCTTCTGAGAAAGAGAATGGTATCTCTTTCCCATAAAAATCTGCCCCTTGCCATGTTTTTAGAGGTAGCGGATCTTGGCTACCCGGCATGGTCAGGAAGCCGGAGCAAAGCTGCATCCAATGCAGATATTAAGGCGGCTCTTGGCCTTGGTATCGTGCGATTTAAGGATATGCCCGGCGAGTCGCCGGAGGTTTCCGTGTACGATTACGAGTATCGGGTCAACACCGAAGTCATCACAGCGGTGACGGTCAGCGGCGGTCAGAGCGATCCGGATCATCCGGTATCAGCGACCTTTTATGTGAATGGCAGAAGCTATCGGGTCAGCAATATCTATTATCCCGATGGCGACAGTCAGCTGGCGTGGATACGCTGGACAACACCAAGTACGCCGCAGCAGATGACCATCACGGTTTCTGTGTCTGGAGGCGGCAGCTCCAGCAAGGCGACAATTAATATAAATATCGTTGACCTTGATAAGAATTCGCCGCCAAATCCTGTGGCCGATGATCGCAATGATAGCTTTAGAAAGTCCGCTGTTCCAAACAATCCGCAGCAGACTTCTGCCAGCTGGACGGTGTGGCGGCCTTGGTGGCAGGAGTATTGGGTATGGCACAGTGACTGGAACTGGTACAGTGATGGTGAGGGCGGCGGTCATTGGGAGGATGACGGTGAATGGGTCGATGAGGGCTGGTGGGAGTTTGACCTTGACCGGTATCAGGCCAGCCTTTCGGCAAGTATGGCAATCCAGCCGGATGACAAAAGCCCCACCGCCAGCGGAAAGGCCATGAAGTCCGGCTACGGCATCAATCAGACAGTTTCTGCCAGAGTCAGTACAAACCAGTCCTCGGCGGTAACTGGGGCGCAGAGTGCGGTGACCTACTTCCCGGAATTCGGGTATCAAACCTACTGGAGGCTGCTGGAACGCATGAGTTCCGGCTACAGCACCCGGTTTGAGTTTCAGAAGAATCCATACAGCACCTACAATCGCAGAACGCATTTTTCACCGATTTGGTTCCCGGACGGAAAATATGAACCGTACACATGGCTGATTGACTGCTGGTCACCCGCTGGGATGCTTTCAATAAACCTCACGGACAGCGTAACCGTCCGGGATAATTTGTGGAGCGACTGGCACATTGCGCCTCAGAAACCCAATTAAAAACAGAGAAAAAAACAAGGCCGCAGCGAACCGAAAGCTGCGGCCTTGCCATTCTCAACCCTATGAAGAAAGGTGGAAAATCAATGAAATCGAAACGAATTGCAATGCTTCTGTGCATGGTTCTGCTTCTGTGCCTGCTGTTCAGCACAACAGCCTATGCAGCGGGAACTGGCGATGTGGCCGGGGCGATTGAGGGAACATGGAAAGATGCCTCCAGCCAGATAAAGGCGGTGGTCAACAAGGTGGTGTTCCCCGCCATCGACCTGATTCTGGCGGTGTTTTTCTTCGCCAAATTGGGTACGGCATATTTTGATTATCGAAAACATGGACAGTTCGAATGGGCGGCTCCGGCCATCCTGTTTGCCTGTTTGGTGTTCACGCTGACAGCTCCATTATATATCTGGACGATACTCGGATTATAGGTAAAGCAAGAGCCGTTGCACCTTTCAGGAATACAACGGCTCAATATTAGTTTTTTACCATACAAACAGGAAGTTCGCAGGCGCATTCATTTCTTTTCAGTTGCCTGGTCAGATGTGCGGTATCGCTATATTTGGCGTATTTCAAAGTCTTAAACACCCGCTGAACCTCCTTTGTCTAACAGCTTTCTATAGGTTGCATCGACAAGAGCAGCGCCCAAAGGCGCGGTGATTAGAATGGAGAGCACTGCAACGGTAAGAACAATGTCACCACAAGCAAGCCCCATCGCAAGAGGCAAGCCGCCAATGGCGGCCTGCACCGTGGCTTTTGGCATATAGGCTAGAGCAGTGAAAATACGTTCTTTCTTATTTAGTGAGGTTTTAATAAGGCAAGCAAACACACCAACCATACGGAAAACCAGTACACAGAAAATAAGTGCTACGGCGGTAAGTCCAGCTTTCAGCGCATAGCTGATATTGACCGTTGCACCGACCAAGACGAAAAGTAAAACTTCTGCACAAACCCATAGCTTTGAAAATTTCCCCGACAACCTCTTGGAAACCTCATGCTTTCTCTGCTGCAAGGTTGCGCCCATTGCCATGACCGCAAGCAGTCCTGAAAAGCCAATTACATCTGTTAGGCTATGCTCCACTGTTACCAACAAAAAGGAAATGGACAGGATAATTATCACCTTGCCACTGTCACGAATACGCAATTTAGAAAACAACAATGCAAGAAAAAGTCCTGTGACAATGCCCCCAAGTAACCCAAATACAATAGAGGTCGGAATGGATAAAAAACTCATGGGTGTGATATTGTCACCCTTAGCCAAGCCTGTAACTGCCGTGAAAAGGACGATAACAAAAACATCGTCCACCGATGCCCCTGCCATAATCATCTGCGGAATGCTTTTACTTTTGCCATAGTCGCTTTCCATCAGCTTCAGCATTTTTGGCACGATGACCGCAGGTGAAACAGCAGCAATCACAGTTCCCATAATAGCGGCTTCAAGGCGTGTAATGCCCAGAAACATGGGGGCGAATATCAGCATCCCCACTATTTCAAAACAGGCAGGGACAAAGCACATGAGAATGGCGGGGCGTCCCACACGCTTTAAGTCATTAATGTCCAAGTTCAATCCTGCCCGTGTCAGAATGATGATAAGTGCAATTTGCCTTAAATCCGTTGATATGTTCAGAATGGTCGGGTCAAGCAGATTTAAGACATAAGGGCCGAGTAAAATACCCGTCAGCAGCATACCCAACAAGCTGGGTAGCTTTAGCTTTTGAAAAATACCCCCGAGTGCCATGCCGCATAGAAAAACCAGTGCAAGTGATAGTAACATGAAGTTCTCTCCTTTTCTTTCGCAACGCATAAAAAAGCTGATGCGTCTGCGATTACCTAAAATCACAGAAGTCATCAGCTATAAAAGCGGTTTTGGAATTAACCACGGGAGAACTTCATTCCCATTAAATAATTCTACCATATCAAAGCAATTTTTTCAATATGAATTTATTTCCAGACTGGAACTTTTTTAAAAACAAGAATTGAATAGTAAAAAATCAGAAACTATTCACCATCCTATTGCAAGGATACTTTGGCAAGTGCTGGGGATGTAACTGTAAAGGTAAATATTTATTCCTCCGACTTATCTGTCAGGCGCAGTGGTGTCTCGTCTGCATCCATATATGTTTCCTCGCACTCCTGCTGGACAGTGCGCATCATACAAGCGGCCTGAGAAATGAGCTTCTCAGCATCGGTTACTGCATTAAACATTTTATAATAGAGTTTTTTGTAATCAGCCACACAAGTACCTCCTTTAACATTATTTCGGCGGCCTCCGTTGTGTGGTATTAAAGCTCTGAAAAAGCGGATTGTCAAGTCATAAATCAGAGAACAAAAACCAACCAGTGCTTGGGAGGTAGCGGAGGTTATGAAAGAGGTGAAATTCAAATGTTCATATGGGATTTTGTCGCCGACACTGTCCTCGGTCAGATTGTGGATTGGATCTACGGTCAGATCGTGGGCTTTCTCGGCGACTTTTTTATGCAGATGGGAAATATGGGAGCCGACCTGTTCGAAATGAGCTGGGTACAGTCCATCGTGCTGTTCTTTTCCTATCTGGCTTGGGCGTTATATGGCGTAGGGCTTGTGGTGGCCGCCTTTGAATGCGGGATTGAGTATCAGTCTGGCAGAGGCAGTATCAAGGATACCGCCCTCAACGCCATCAAGGGATTTATGGCTGTGGGGCTGTTCACCACGGTACCGGTGGAACTGTATAAGCTATCGGTGTCTTTGCAAGGCAGCTTCACTGCTGGGATTACCGGCCTTGGAACCGACTTCGGCACAGTAGCCCAAGGCATCATCGCTTCCCTGCAGGATGCAGGTAATCTGGAGCAGGCCATGACCAGCAACGTGTTCGGCGGCTTGAAAGCGATCACCAGTCCCATCATGATGATCTTTATATTAATCCTGATGGGATATGCGGTCATTAAGGTATTCTTTGCCAACCTGAAGCGAGGCGGTATCCTGCTCATTCATATTGCCGTGGGGAGCCTGTATATGTTTAGTGTTCCCCGTGGATATATTGACGGCTTTGTATCGTGGAGCAAGCAGGTCATCGGCCTGTGCCTTACGGCATTTCTACAGGCAACGGTGCTGATTGCCGGACTCATGGTGGTAAAAGACAATGCTCTGCTGGGTCTTGGACTGATGCTGGCTGCCGGTGAAATTCCGCGCATTGCCGGTCAGTTCGGACTGGATACGTCAACCAAAGCCAACCTCATGAGTACCATGTATGCGGCACAGACCGCAGTGAATATGACTAAAACGGTAGTACAGGCGGTGGCGAAATGAACGAGAATAAACTGGTCTATATCTGTTCGCCATACGCCGGTGATATGCAAAATAATGTCGAATTTGCAAAGGCAGCCTGCCGCTATGCAATGGAGCAGAATTGTACGCCTGTAGCTGTCCATCTTCTATATCCGCAGTTTTTAGACGATAACGATCCTGCCCAAAGAGAAGCTGGTCTTCGCATGGGGCATCGTGTGCTGAAGGCCTGTGATGAACTGTGGCTCTGCGGCAGCCGGATTTCCACCGGTATGGCGATGGAGCTTAAGGAAGCACAAAAGTTGGGTATCTCCGTCCGGGAAATATCCGCAGAACAAATCCAAGGAGGTTTTTCAATGAGCAAAAAATATGGAGTATGGGCGATGCGCAGCGCCGCTTCGGTATGCGGAGCTGCGCAAAGCTGGTGTAAGCATGGTGGTAAGCCTATCGAGTTTGACACGATGGAACAGGCAGAAAGCTATGCCAAGAAACTAAACGAATCCTGTTATTCCCCCAATGTGCAGTATGCCGCAAAAGAAATGGAACCGGAGCTAAACCAAGGCTCCGGTTTTTCCATACGGATGTAAAGGAGGATGTCTATGTATATCTACCCCGATCACTTAAGGGCTAAGGCGACCTTGTGGCTGTGGCAGCTGCGGGACATCGGCATCATCGGCGTGGCGCTGCTTCTCTCTGTGCTTGCGTTTTCCCAGCTGGGCTTTGTACCGCCCATCGTGCTGACCGCCGTTTATGCCTTTTTAACCATCCGATTTGAGGACACAAGCATTCTGGATTTTCTCCGGTATGCCTGTGCCTTTTTTATGACCAAGCAGCAATTCTATGAATGGAGGTACACGCCCAATGCGCAGGAATCATAAGGCAGAAGCAAAAAAACGAGCCTCCACCCGGCAGCTCATCGATACCAAAGAAATCACCGAGTACAGCCTGCAGACCTATGGGAATGGAGAGCTTGTGTATTTTATCATCAAGCCCAGCAATATATCGGTGCTGTCGGAGGCCAGCATCAGTACCCGCATCTATGCTTTAATGACGGTGCTGAAAGGTATTGCGGAGATTGAGATGCTGTGCCTGAACAGCCGGGAGAACTTCGAGGACAACAAGCGGTTTCTCCGCAGCCGCATAGAACAGGAGCAGAACCCTGTGGTGCGAAAGCTCTTGGAAAAAGACCTGTCTTTCCTTGACCGGATACAGGTGCAGATGGCCACCGCAAGGGAGTTTTTAATCCTGATCCGCCTGCGGAATGAAAAGGAAAAAGAGGTGTTCCCGTACCTGTCCCGCATTGAGAAGTCCCTGAAAGAACAGGGCTTCTCTGTAAAGCGAGCGGACAAGGAGGACATCAAACGCATCCTTGCGGTTTATTTTGAGCAGAATGTCACAACCGAGAAATTCGAGGATTTCGATGGTGAAAGGTGGGTGATTTTGAATGAGTGAGCAAATATAACGGGAAGCCAAGAGTTGTTTCTCAGCTTCCCGTTTTGCTCATTACTTCTCATACGTTCGAACATCACAACCAAATAGCCCAATCACCGTAATCAAAAGTACCGCTACCATGATATAGATTGCCGTCGATTTTCAGTTGCCTGAGAGCATCTCGCATACGGAACAAAATCTCTGGCTGAACATCCAAACTGTGATGAGCAGGAAATACTTTTTCCACGGGCAGCGCAGCAATCTTTTCAAGTGACGAGAGATATGCCTGCGGATCAGTGGACGGATAGTACGCAAATAGCGTGTCCTTATAGACAAGATCGCCGGTAAATAGGTATCCACGTTGTGGTTCCCAAAAACACAGATGCCCTGGAGAGTGTCCCGGCGTATGCAGCGCCGTGACTACTCGCCCACCCAGATCAATGGTGTCTCCGTCTTGCAGTACCCGTGTAGGCATTCCCTGGAAGAACTTATAAGTGTTGACGTCATACCCTTTCGGCAAATCACAGCGATCTATGACCATGCCCCGGATAGTATCTATCGTCAGCGGAAATTCACCGTTCAACCAGTTTAGTTCCGCCTCATGTGCGTAGAAATCCGGGTAGTATTCGTGGCCACCGATATGATCCCAATGGATATGTGTCGCCACGGCAGTCACCGGCCTATCCGTCAGCTTTTTCACTGCCTCAGAGATGTTGCAAATACCAAGTCCGGTATCGATGAGCAAACACCGCTCGCTACCTTCAAGTAGATAGCAATGTGTTTCCTCCCAATGGCGGTATTCACTGATTATGTAAGTATATGTATCAATTTGATCAAGTGTAAACCAGTTTTCCATTTTAAGTCCTCCTTCGTGCTGCGTAAAATGAAAACACAGCGTTTGAAAAAAATCTTACTGATCAATTACTCCTAAAATTTTATTATATCTCAGCTTTGCATCAAAGTGAACCATTTTACTTCAAGCCGTCACTCCATGTGGCGGCTTTTCCTATACCTAAAATCAAAAACAGAAAGGAAGAAAAAACGATGGTGCAAAAAAGAAAAACCCCATCTCCTCCACAGGAAGATGTCAGAATCCAAGAGTTTCTGGATATGATTGCCCCCTCGGTCATCAAATTCAACACCGATCACTTTATCTGCGGGAACACCTACCGCTGCGTTTGGGCGCTTCGGGAATACCCCACCGCTACCGAGGAACAGGCAATCCTCCGTCACTTAGGTGAAAAGGACGGCGTGACCCTGCGCATCTATACCCGCCATGTTACCCCGGTGGAGGAAAAGAAAATTATCAGCAATGCCGCCAATAAGAACCGCCTAAGCAAATCCAATACCAATGATCTGCAGCAGACGGTCATGGCCGAAAGCAATCTGCAGGACGTGGCAACTATCGTGGCGCAGGCGCACCGGAACCGGGAACCCTTCATCCACTCGGCTGTGTATATTGAGCTGTCTGCATACGATCTGGATCAGCTAAAGCTCCTCCAAACGGAAGTTATGACCGAGCTGATTCGTAGTAAGCTCAACGTGGACAGGCTGATCCTCCGCCAGCAGCAGGGCTTTCAATGCGTGATGCCCAGCGGATTTAATGTGTTTCGTGACCAGTTCGAGCGTGTCCTCCCGGCCTCCAGTGTGGCCAATCTCTATCCCTTCAACTATTCCGGCAAGACAGATGCCAACGGTTTCTATGTTGGGAGGGATAAGTTCGGCAGCAATGTGCTGGTGGATTTCAATAAGCGAGCCGATGACAAGACCAACGCCAACATCCTGATTCTCGGCAACAGCGGTCAGGGCAAATCCTATCTTCTCAAGCTCATTCTTTGCAATCTGCGGGAATCCGGCATGAATGTGTGCGCACTTGATCCCGAAATGGAGTACGAAGATTTGACCAACAATCTCGGCGGCTGCTTCATTGATCTCATGTCTGGAGAATTCATCATCAATGTGCTGGAGCCGAAAACATGGGATGAAAATGGCAGCCCGGAGGATAAGGATGCGCCGCAAACCTTCCGCATCAGCAGCAAGCTCAGTCAGCATATTTCCTTTCTTAAGGATTTTTTCAGGACATACAAGGACTTCACCGACCGGGAGATCGACACCATCGAAATCATACTGCAGAAGCTGTACGCCAAGTTCGGCATCAGTGACAGCACGAAATTTGACCGCCTGACTGCCAAGGATTACCCTATCCTCTCCGACCTGTATGCGCTGATTGAGGAAGAATACAAGAGCTTTGATGAAAGTAGCCGCCAGCTTTACACTGCAGAGCTTTTGCAGAATATCCTGCTGGGGCTGCACTCTATCTGCAAAGGAGCGGAGTCGAAATTCTTTGACGGACATACCAATATCACCGATTCCAGCTTTGTCACCTTTGGCGTGAAAGGACTGCTGCAGGCTTCAAAGAGTCTGAAAAACGCCCTGCTGTTTAACATTTTGTCCTACATGAGCAACGAGCTTCTGACCAATGGAAACACCGCCGCCAGCATTGATGAGTTCTATCTGTTCCTCACGAACCTCACCGCCGTGGAGTATATTCGAAACTTTTCCAAGCGTGTGCGCAAAAAGGACTCAGCAGTGATCATAGCCTCGCAGAATCTGGAGGACTTCAACATTGAGGGCATCCGAGAATATACCAAACCGCTGTTCAGCATCCCGACCCATCAATTTCTGTTCAACGCTGGAAACATTGATGCCAAGTTCTATATTGATACTCTCCAGCTGGAACAGAGCGAATACAATCTGATCCGTTATCCGCAGCGTGGCGTGTGCCTCTATAAATGCGGCAATGAGCGCTACAACCTGATGGTCAATGCCCCGGAGTATAAGGCAAAGCTGTTCGGAAAGGCGGGTGGCAGATAATGGGAGGTGAAAGAAAAAATGGACATGAAAGCCCAGCGCTTCGGCATCGAAATCGAGCTGACCGGTATCACCCGTAAGGATGCCGCCGATGTTGCTGCCGCCTACTTTGGTACAACCGCTGTGTATGATGGTACCTATTACGATACCTACGCCGCCATCGACACCCAAGGCCGCAAGTGGAAATTCATGAGTGATGCCAGCATTACCCCGCAGAGGAAATCCGGCGGGCAGACCGTATCTGCTTCGGCAGAATACAAAACCGAGATGGTCAGCCCTATCTGCCGCTGGGAGGATATCGAAAAAATACAGGAGCTGGTGCGCAAGCTCCGGGAGGCCGGTGCTATTTCCAACAGCTCCTGCGGCATCCATGTTCATGTGGATGCCTCGCCCTTTGATGCCAATACCCTGCGGAATATTACCAATATCATGGCCGCCAAGGAGGATTTGATTTACAAGGCGCTTCAAGTGTCAGTAGCCAGACAGCACCGCTGGTGCAAGCCGGTGGACAACCGGTTTCTGGAGGAACTGAACCAGAGAAAGCCTCGGACACTGGATCAGGTCAGTCGCATTTGGTACAACGGTGAAAGCCGAAGTCATCAGCATTACGATGACAGCCGGTATCACTGTTTGAATCTTCACAGCGTGTTTCAGAAAGGTACGGTGGAGTTCCGCTTATTCAACGGAACCACCCATGCCGGGAAAATCAAAGCCTACATTCAGCTCTGTATGGCCATTTCCGCACAGGCGCTCAATCAGCGCTGTGCCAGCCGAACCAAGACGCAGACCACCAACGAAAAGTATACCTTTCGTACTTGGCTGCTGCGTTTGGGGCTGATTGGGGATGAATTCAAGACCGCCCGAGAGCATCTGCTGAAGAATCTGGACGGCTGCATTGCTTGGCGTGATCCGGCACAGGCAGAAAAACAAAAGGAACGGATGCGGCAGAAAAAAGAAAAAGAACTGGAGCAGGCACGGCAGGAAACTCAGGAAGCCCAGATGACTGCTTCAGAACCAATCGAAGCCGAGGTAGAAGATGCCCCGGCTTTTACTATGCGAATGTGAATGTAAGGAGGAAAATATGACGAAGAACCGCTTATATATTGCCTATGGTAGCAACCTGAATCTGCCGCAGATGGCATTCCGCTGTCCCACCGCTAAGGTGGTGGGAACAAGCGAGGTCAAAGGATATGAGCTGCTGTTCCGAGGCGGCAGCCGTGGAGCCGTAGCCACCATTGAGCCGCTGGAGGGCAGCTCTGTGCCTGTGCTTTTATGGAAGATCAGGCCGCAGGATGAGATTGCCCTCGACCGTTATGAGGGGTACCCGAATTTTTACCGCAAGGAAATGCTGGAGGTAGAGCTGAACGGCAAGCCAGTAAATGCAATGGTCTACATCATGAATGACGGCAGGGAGTTCGGCGCACCCTCGGATTTTTATCTGCACACCATCGCTGAGGGCTACGAAACCGCAGGCTTTGATACGGATTTTCTGGATCAGGCGGTGGAGAAATCCATCCGGCTGGCACAGGAGCAGCAGGCTGCAGAGGATGCACAGTTCAGCCTTTGGGAACAGAAATGGTGGTGATCACCGATGGCAGACCCGGCAACCATTACCCTTGCAGTAAAAGCTGCGGTAGCCGCAGCCACCGACAAACGGACGTGGAAAGCGGCAGGCGTGGTCATCGCCGCCATCCTCACCCCGTTTATTCTAATCATTGTTATGATCATGAGCCTGCTGTCCGGTACCGCCGAACACAACAATTCCGCTGTGGATTTAACCTTTCACGGAGGCAGTATCTCCTCACAGGTTCCCGCCGAGTATCGGCAGTACATTGAGAATATGCGAGGCAGCTTCTCTGATTTGGACAGCGCTGTGTTCGAGATTACGCCCATGATTGAAAGTGGCAGTATCGACAGTACCCGTATAAAGTCCATTTTTTATTCTCTGTATTTCGGCGCTGAAAATCTGCGGATGAACGCTTCCTATTATCGAGCCTTTGCGGATTGCTTCGTCCGCTACGAGGAACGCACCCGCACCGTCACTGATGTGGATGGCAATGAAACAGAGGAAACCTACGCGGTGGCTGTTCCCATTACCGACCTGAATGAGATATATGGAAGCCTTGAAAGCACTCTCGGTAAAACCATCACAGAGGAAAACCGGATCAATGCACAACAGATTTACTCCCATGCCAAGTACGGCAGAGCCATCCCCGGTGTGGAGGACGGAGAATATCCAGGAGAGATGGGCGATGGTACCTTTCAGGCGTTGATGGAGGAAGCACAAAAATACATTGGCTACCCCTATGTTTGGGGCGGCTCCTCTCCGCAGACCTCCTTTGACTGCTCCGGTTATGTGTGCTGGGTCTATTCCAAATCGGGCGTATATTATCTGCCCCGCACCACCGCATCAGGAATTTTCAACCAATGTGCAGTGATTTCACGTGAGGAAGCCAAGCCCGGTGATTTGGTGTTTTTCCAAGGAACCTATGCCTCGGCTGGAGTCATAAGCCACATCGGAATCTATGTTGGGAATGGCCAAATGCTGCACTGCGGCGATCCAATCGGGTATGCGGACTTGAATAGCCGCTATTGGCGCAGCCATTTCTATGCCTACGGCAGACTGAAATAGCTGCTAAATAAATGTAAAATAAGGAGATGATACGCAATGACAATGAAAGCAATCTTTGAACGAAAGCCCTCGGATTTCAATCTACGGAGCTTTAAGGTATCAAAAACCATTCGACTTCCCATAGAAATCTTTGAGAATGTGCTGCAAAATCCTCTGCGGGATTATGCCTTTATTCAGGAAAATATAGAGCAGATGCACTGCGACAGTAGCGGTGTGTATCACTGCCTGCTGCTCACCGGTGAGGGCAGAAATGACGGACTGCTGGTGGAGTCGGAGGGCTACGGCTACTGCCGGTACGCCTCCTATGTTCCCAACATTTCCGCTCTTACCTTCCCGGCCTTGCAGCAATTCAATCAGAAACTGACGAAGGCGGTGGATTACATTGTGTCCACCGGAACACAAAATACAACAGAGGGCAACTGGATTATAGGCTTTGATGAGTTGGCACAGCAAACCGGCTTTGAGCATGACTTTAACATCACAGATACCCTGCTGGATATGCTCCATGAGCGTGAGGAAGTGGCCAATGTGGAGTTAGATGATAGCAGCATTGACATGTGCTATTACCTCAACTTCTGTCCGCAGTACGGCGGTCACCCGGAGGAATCGGAGCCAGAGCAGCTGCCGGAATCCACTATGCCTGTCAGCAGGCTGAAAGATTTGCTCCATCTCCACTGGGAGGATATCCATCTGCTGCACAAGGATGTGGAGGTGCAGCCTGCCACTATCGTGGAGCTGGATGAACGCACCCTGACCGATGCCGGAAAAGAGGCATGGACTGATGTTTTGGATGCTGAGGTGGTGAAAATCTACAACGGCTACTACGGTTTGCAGATGGAGCTGGATAAGGTGAAGCCCTCTCGCTTGGAGGAATTCTCGTCCATGCTTGCCGGGTACTGCCCAGTATCGGATTATGAAAAATGGGTCACCCAAGAGGAAAGCATCCCTTCTCAGTCACCCCAAATGAAATTATGAAATGGAGGAAAGTACAATGAAAAAAGCAAACTTGACCATCAGCTTTGGCAGCGAAAAGCTGGATGCCCTGACCTATCACATGGGCAAAAAGGATACGAATTTGCAGACGGAGCTGGAAGATACCATCCAGAAGCTCTACGAAAAGCACGTTCCGCAGGCCACCCGTGAATACATTGACGACAAGCTCTCCCGTGAGGCCGCCGCCAAAACCAAGCCTAAAAGACCGGTTCGCCCTGCTGCGGCAAGCAGCGCTGAAAACAGTATGGCATAGGCAGGCAACACTGTCCGGGCGTGTAGGCGGCTGTGTTGCCCTGTGTGGCCTTTTGGCAGGCAGAGTGGCATCCTGATACCCTTTAGCATCGTACCGCCACGTTGCGCCCGTGTGGAGAGAATGTGAGAAAGCCCCGACTGCGGCGATAAACCCTCAAAATCAGGGCATCCCAGTAGGGTCGAAAGTGGTGCAGGTTAAAGGAGTTATGCTGCTTTGGCAGCACAACTCCCCTGAACACCGACCGGCAAAGCCGTTCGGGGATTGCGAAGTGACATAACTTTCTGCCCGAAGCCCTGATTTGTTATGCTGGTTTTAGAAAAGAGCAAGGAAAACCGGGAACTTGCGGAGCTTATTCTGCATACTGGACAGAAATCACAGAGAAAAGGAGGTCTTGCATGGCAAAGGAATCGGAAAAAATCCGCACCGGCTTTTATATTGAAAAGGAAGTGCTGGATCGATGCGATGAGCTACTGGAGCAGGCCAATGTGAAATCCCGAAATGAATTCGTCACCGAGGCGCTGAAGTTTTATTGTGGGTATCTCACCTCGAAAAAAATTGAAAACTATCTGCTGCAAAGCCTATCCTCCGTCCTCACCGGCACAATCCGGGACACGGAAAACCGTCTGGCCAGAATGGATTTCAAAATAGCCACAGAGCTGTCCAAGCTCTCTCATGTGGTGGCATATACTCACGCCGTTGACGAGCATGCGCTCCAAAGCCTACACTTAAAATGTGTGGAAGAAGTAAAAAGGATCAACGGTGCGGTTGATTTCGAGGATGCATATAACTACCAAAAGCGGCGAACCTAAAATGATAGGAATTATTTGTTTCTTTTGGGTATGGACTATGGAAATACATTCGTTTATGGTGTGTTGCGAAAGGAGGTAAAAGTGCAATGGAGAAAAATGAAATCTTTGAAACAGCTATCCGTGAACTGACGGAAGCTGCAATCAGCAAACGCAAGGAAACCCTCAATGACAGCGAACAGCAGCTCTATGCTGAGGTGATGGCTCTCAGCTCTCAAGCTCGTGAGATTGTCAAAACGCTACCGGCGGATCAGCAGAAAATTCTCACCGATTATTTTCAGAAAACCAATTTGATTGCCGACCATGAGTGCCAGCACCTCTATGTGCAGGGTGCAAAAGACTGCGTGGAGCTGTTGAAAAAGCTGGGTGTACTGTAAGGAACATAGGTGGGCGGCCTCTGCGTAAGCAGGGGCTGTTTTACATAGACAAAACTGTTTAATGATTTCTTTAGGATTAAATGATATAATATCTTATAAAAAAACATAAATTCAACAAAAAAGATAAACAGGAATTTGAACGGAGGGATTACATGATAAGTAAAACTGATGCCATTGAGATAATAACATACGCTGAAGAAAATGGAATTAACATATGGATTGATGGCGGTTGGGGAGTAGATGCATTATTAGAAGAAGAAACAAGAGCACACAACGACATTGATATATTTGTGGAAGAAAGTAATAGTAAAAAGTTTGTTGAGATATTAAAAGAAAAAGCTTTTGTTGAAGTTACAGAAGCATATACCACCACATCTCACACGGTTTGGAAGGATACTAAAGATAGGATAATTGACCTTCATATATTTAAGTTCAACGAACAAGGATACATTGTTTTTGAAGGAGAAGCATATCCTCCAAAAGTATTTAGTGGTATTGGGAAAATAGGCGATAAAATGGTCAGATGTATTGATGCTGAAAATCAAGTGTTATTTCATCTGGGCTATGAGCATGATGAAAATGATATACATGATGTAAAACTATTGTGCGAGAGATTTAATATTCCTGTTCCGAGTGAATACAAGTAACTGACAAATCCCAATTTGTCGAATATCTAACATAATTGTTTTCAATCCTAAGAGCGATCATTTACCACGTGGTCGCTCTTTTCTTTTACCCAAAACGCAGAAAGGAGGCGTTGCTATGCCGAAAATCATCTTCACCTCGCAATATATGCGGAATGCCCCGCCAGCCCAGCTTGAAAATTATGTGAAGTACATCGGAACCCGTGAGGGTGTTGAAAAGATTGATGAAAGCAAGCGGCTGCTTCCTGCTACCGTAAAGCAACAGCAGCTTATCAACCAGCTACTCCATGACATTCCTTCTGCCAAAGATATGCTGGAGTACGCTGATTACTGTGAGAACCCCACCATCGGCAATGCTACCGAATTCATCTCCCTTGCCTTGGAACAGAATCTCAACCTCATCGGTAAGCGGGAAAATTATGTGGAGTACATTGCTGGCCGTCCCCGTGTGGAGCGAATCGGTGAACATGGCCTGTTTACCGATGCAGGCGTTCCGGTGGTGCTGGCTCAGGTGCATGAGGATGTATGCAATCACAAAGGCGCTGTCTGGACTCATGTCATCAGCCTGCGCCGGGAGGATGCCGCAAGGCTCGGATATGACAGCGGTAAGCAATGGCGGGATTTACTCCGCAGCAAAAAAGCGATGCTCTGCAAACATATGAAAATCGACAGTGAGAATCTGCGATGGTATGCTGCCTTTCACAATGAAAGCCACCATCCCCATGTGCATCTCATGGTTTACTCCGCCAAGGACAATGACGGTTTCCTTACCGAGCCTGCTATCGAAGCCATGCGCTCAGAGCTGGCGCATGATATTTTCCGTCAGGACTTCGCTCATATTTATGAGCATAAAAACGAAGCCAGAACCCAGCTCAAGAAAGGTGCCGCTGTAGTGATGGCCGAGCTACTTTCGCAGGTGCAGGATCGTGTCTGTGAAAACAAAGTCATCGAAGCGGATCTACTGCTGTTGGCTCGGCGGCTTCAAAATACAGGGGGCAAAAAGGTGTATGGCTACCTCAAGGCAGATGTGAAAGCTATTATTGATCGCATTGTAGATGAGCTTGCCAAGGAGGAACGGATCGATAAGCTATATCGAGCATGGAACGATTGGCAGAATGAAATCCTCAAGACTTACATGAATAAGCTGCCGCCCCTTCCTCCGCTTTCTCAGCAGAAACAATTTAAGAGCATTAAAAATATGGTGATTGCTGAAGCGTTAAAGCTGGGTAATCACCATTTCTCATTTGAGGATGAATCCGTACCGGAACCGGAGATGTCTGAGCCTGCGGATGTTTATCCGGATGATACTTTTATGGAGCCTTCCGATGTGGTCTTTCATGCCAAATGGAACGAGCAATATAAGCTGGCAAGAAAATATCTCTACGGCAGCGAGGATGTGCCGCAGGATTTTAATGAGGCGTATCGGCTGTTCATTCTTGAAGCAGAATTTAGAAATGCTCTGGCCATGCATGACCTCGGCAGGATGTTCGCCGATGGCTTAGGCCGTGAGATTGATTTACAGTCCGCACACGCATGGTATGAAAAAGCGCTGGCCGCCTTTTTATCCGAAGAGAAAGAAAAGCCCACCTATCTGGAATACCTCATCGGCAAAATGTACGCCACCGGTCTTGGAACTGAGCAGGACTATGGGCAGGCGGCCTCATGGTTTCAGGAGGCTGTAGAGAAAAATCATAAATACGCCCAATATTCTCTTGGCTGTTTGCATTACCGTGGTCAGGGTGTTGTGCAGGATTATACAGAAGCACTCCGCCTCTATACCCTCTCTGCCAATCAGGGAAATCCCTATGCGGATTACGAGCTTGCCAAGATGTATCGTGATGGTGTCGGTACGCCGGTGGATACCGCTATATCCGATCAGCGTTTCAAAGCCGCCTTTTCCGGATTTTATCGTTTGGAAAAAGATAGCCACGATGATAAACTGCAATACCGCCTCGGTCAGATGCTTTACACCGGAACCGGTACGGATAAGAATATGCGGGTGGCGGTTTCCTATCTGGAAAAATCGGCGCAGCTTGGAAATGTGAATGCCCAATATCTGCTGGGCAAGGTGTGTCTGGAAAACGGTATTGGCAATCCGGCACAGGCGGTGACATGGATGACCAAGGCAGCAGAGGCTGGGAATTCCGGAGCGCAATATGCGCTTGGTAAGCTGTACCGGGATGGTACTCATGTGGAGAAAGATATTCCAAAAGCGGTGGCGATGTTTACTGCTGCCGCAGAACAGAAAAATGAGTACGCCGCCTATCAGCTTGGCAGGCTCTATCTTGCCGGTACGGATATCTCGAAAAATGTTCCGGAAGCGGTCAAGTGGCTTACGCTCTCCTCCACTCTTGGCAATGCCTATGCAGGGTACTTACTGGCGAAGCTGTATCTTACCGGCGATGGTGTTCCCAAGAATGTCGGTGAGGCAATCCGGTTGTTCACCCTATCGGCAGAGAAGAAAAATGAGTTTGCGGCTTACCAGCTCGGCAAGCTCTATCTTCTTGGTGAAGATGTTCCCAAGGATATGGGAGCCGCCATCCGCTGGCTTATCGCTTCCGCTGAACAGGGAAACCAGTTTGCACAGTATGCCCTTGGCAAGCTGTATTTTTATGATGGGGATGTTCTCCGTGATAAGGAAAAGAGTCTTTACTGGCTGAGGCTGTCTGCGGCGCAGGGCAATGTTTATGCGCAGTATCTGATTGACAACATCAACAGCTATCGCAATCCATCGGTGCTACTGGCCGCCACCCGGCTGATGCATCGGCTGGAAAATCTGTTCTGGGAGGATTACCGTAGAACCGTAGGAATCACAGCCGGTCATATCGACCGCAAGCGCAGACGGAAGCTGCAGGAGAAAAAGCAGGCGCAGGGTCACAAGCGTGACGATCATGAGCCGCAGCAAATTCATTTATGATGGGAGGTTTTTTTGTGTCAGGCTATATCTATTTTACAGGTGAGCAAAAGGAACGAGCCAACTCCGTGGATCTGGTGGACTTTCTCCAGAGGCAGGGTGAAAAACTCCTGCCCTCCGGCAGAGATAAACGGCTGGCCAGAGATCGTAGTATTACTGTCCGTGGAAACCGCTGGTACGATCACTCCGCTCAGGAGGGTAGCTATGCTATCGATCTTGTCAAACGGCTATACAACCTATCTTTTCCGGAGGCGGTCAGCCTGCTGCTGGGTGGTGAGCAAGGTGTGGAATACCGGCAGCACAGCAAAAGCAGTGAGTCAGAACAGCGAAAGCCGTTCGTTTTGCCGCTAGCGCATACCGATATGCGCCGGGTATTTGCTTATCTCATCAAGCAGCGCTGCATCAGCCGGGAGGTGCTGTCTGAGTTTGCCAGAGAAAGGCTGCTGTTTGAGGATGCCGAATACCACAATGCCGTGTTTGTGGGCTTCGATGAAAAAGGCATTGCCCGTCATGCCCATAAGAAAAGTACGGCGACCGGCAGCAGCTTTCGCATCAATGTAGAGGGCAGCAATCCGGTCTACAGTTTTCATTATATTTCTAAAAATCCCTATCCCCATACGCTGTTTGTTTTTGAAGCGCCAATTGATTTGCTGTCATACATCAGCCTACATCCGCAGAACTGGAAGAATGCCAGCTATGTGGCGTTAAACGGTGTGTCGGAACAGCCTATCCTGAATCTGCTGAAGTTGTATCCGCAACTTGACCATGTGATTCTATGTCTCGATCATGATGCGGCAGGTATTGAGGCTACTGAGCGCATCTATGATATTTTAATGGAACATGGGCAGTTTGCAGTAGGTCAGGCGCAATCCAAATATAAAGACTGGAATGAGGATTTGAAAGCACAGCACGGTTTCACACCCATTCCTGCTGAGGAACATCCGCAACTGTTACTTCGTGATGAGCTATGTGAAGAAATTAGTAAATTCACATGGGAATATCAAGGTACCGACTGCTCCGTTGATGTGTTTCGGAAAACACTGCAAAACTGCCGAGGCAATCCACAGCAGAGGAAAAATGCACTGGTGGAACTGGCTGGTCTCTCTGTGCTGGCTGCTGCCAAGGAATACAAGCGCATCAGTTACTGCCGGGATTTGTCTACAGTGGAAAGCAGATTAAAATACAGCTTCAAAGCCTATCAAAACCGTGGCAGGCTGGAAAACAAACTAAGCGACATTGGAAACTTTCTGATGCCGCTTTTTTCATGCTCCCAAATAGAAACACAGAGCGAAAAGAAAAGCCGTGGGGAGAGTTTCGAGCAGCTGGCGTCCGAATGCTTAAAGGGCGCTGTCCTTGCGGAGCTTTCCATTCAGAAGGCGGCAGAAAAGAAACAAAAGCAAGGCGGCTTGTGCTTATCATAGCCGCCTATCGGAAAGGAATTCTCTATGCAGACAACACAAATTGTAACCTTAATTGTAATTGGGCTGGGGATGTTTGCTGTCATCGGCTTCATTTCCCTGCTGGCACATTACTATACCTTAAACGGTATCAAATCCAAGACCGTAGGTGACGGTCAGCATGGTACCGCCCGTTTTGCCACAGAAAGTGAAATCAAACGGACATACGCCCATGTACCCTATGAACCGGAGAAATGGCGGCGTGGGCAAAATCTGCCCGCCCTGCAGGGGCTTGTGGTGGGCTGCAAGCAGAAAGCAGGCGCTACCACTGCCTTGATTGATGACGGCGACATTCATTGCCTGATGATCGGTGCTGCCGGTGTAGGTAAAACCGCTAATTTTCTCTACCCCAACATCGAATACGCCTGTGCATCCGGCATGAGCTTCCTCTGCACCGATACCAAGGGGGATCTGTTCCGCAATTACGCAGGCATTGCAAAGGATTACTACGGCTACAAAATATCGGTGCTGGATCTGCGTAACCCCACCCGCTCGGATGGCGATAACATCCTGCAGCTGGTCAACCGCTATATGGATGCCTATATGGAAAATCCGGAGAACCTCGCTTTAAAAGCCAAGGCTGAGAAGTATGCCAAGATTACCGCCAAGACCATTATCTCCAGCAGCGGCGAGGACTCGGCAAACTACGGTCAAAATGCATTTTTCTATGATGCCGCCGAGGGTTTGTTGACCTCGGTTATTTTATTAATTGCGGAATACTGTCCTCCGAAGAAGCGACACATCATATCGGTGTTTAAAATGATACAGGATCTGCTGGCTCCCTCGCCGGTGAAGAATAAAAGCCAGTTCCAGCTTCTAATGGATAAGCTGCCGTCTGACCATAAAGCGAAATGGTTTGCGGGAGCCGCACTAAATACCGCAGACCAAGCGATGGCTTCTGTTCTTTCTACTGCCATGTCAAGACTGAATGCGTTTCTGGATTCCGAGATGGAGCAAATCCTGTGCTTTGACAGCTCTCTTGATACGGAAACCTTCTGTAAAGAAAAGTGTGCCATCTTTATCGTACTGCCAGAGGAAGATAATACGAAATATTTTATGGTGTCGCTCTTCCTGCAGCAGCTCTACCGGGAGATGCTGACAGTCGCTGATGAATACGGCGGCAAGCTCCCCAACCGAGTGATGATATTCGCAGACGAAATCGGAACCATCCCTAAAATCCAGTCGATGGAAATGATGTTCTCCGCCGGCCGTTCCCGCCGCATCAGCATGGTACCCATCATCCAATCCTTTGCCCAGCTTGAGAAAAACTACAGCAAGGAGGGTTCCGCTATCATCATCGACAACTGTCAGGATATTCTGTTCGGCGGTTTTGCCCCCAACTCGGAAAGCGCCGATATTCTCTCTAAAGCCCTTGGCAATAAGACCGTTATGTCCGGTTCCATCAGCAGAGGGAAAAACGATCCAAGTCAGAGCCTGCAGATGATCCAGCGACCGCTGATGACACCGGATGAGCTGAAAACCCTGCCCAAAGGCAATTTTATTCTGGCCAAGACTGGCTGCTATCCCATGCGCACCAAGCTACCGTTGTTTCTTAAATGGGGCATCCGCTTTGAAAAGCCCCTTGAGGTGGATGAACGAGCCGCCCGAAAGGTTCACTACGCTGACCGCTTCGAGCTGGAGCAGGAAATCCTCCAGCGAGGCTGTGCCCATGAGGAAGATGATTTTGCCGAGTTCCCAGAGCCACCCGGTGGCGACCGCAGCGGTGGATCTTTGCATACTCCAGTGCAGATGCATGAGCCGGAGCCTCCTGCCATGCCTCTGCGTACCGATTAGGGGGTGTTTGTGATTGAGCTATCTTTCCTCTCTCTACGCTGAAAATGTCCCTCACCGTGCTGTGGTGGTGTACCGCTACCTGAAAGATCGGGCAAACAAGGACGGAACCTGTTATCCTTCCATAGGTACCATTGCCAATGACCTGAAACTCTCACGCCGCACGGTGCAAAGAGCCATCGCTGACCTTGAAAAGACCGGGTATCTGCAAAAGGAGCAGCGCTGGCGGGAAAACGGCGGTAAGAGTAGTTTACTGTTTACCGTGAAATGAAAAAACACATACCCTGCCGCCAAGGGAGTAGTGCGCCCTGTTGGCGGCATATGGTATGTGTCATCATGACCTATGCAGTGAACCTTTCACTCTAAGGATTTCTTTAAACACAGAGAAAGAACAATATTGGGATAGAGATAACAATGACCATCCTTCCGAAAAGAAGATGGTCACTTACTTTGACTCCAGCATTGCTTTCGCCGTTGCGGTTATGATTTTAAGATCACGTTCATCGCATTGGGAGAGTAGCCGCATCAGCTGTTCTTTTTCATTCTCTGTATGTGGGTTTTTCGGGTAGAAAATATTGTCTGCAGGGATGTTCAGCACAAGAATGAGTTTACATAGCACCTCAAAGCTGGGCTGTTTATGTTCATTTTCCAGTGCCATGATATACCGACCCGTCACCCCGATCCGTTCGGCAAGCTCATCCTGTGTAAGATTGGCTGCTATTCTGGCCTGTTTGATGGTTGCTCCCAAATTATTTAGAATAATATTCACTTAACGTTCACCTCCTACACCATTTTACAGTTCGGGTAAAGAAAGCGGAACGTTTTGATAGTTCTCGTTTTATACGAACAATAATAGAATATTAACATTTTTATCTTGATTTTCTTCGTTTAAACGAATACAATAAGATATATCATGAAAGGATTTAAGAATATGGAATACATAACTGTTCGGGAAGCTGCCGAAAAATGGGATATTACAGAGCGCTGGGTGCAGAAACTCTGTGAAGAAAATAGAGTTAAGGGTGCAGTGCGGTTCAGCCGAGTATGGATGATACCAAAAAACGCGGAAAAGCCCTCTGATGGGCGGACGAAAGCGAATAAATAATAGGAGAATTATATATGGAATTTAACGAAAAACTACAACAGCTGCGGAAACAGAACGATATGACACAAGAACAGCTTGCGGAATTATTATATGTATCAAGAACAGCAATCTCGAAATGGGAAAACGGTAAAGGCTACCCAAATATAGAATCGCTAAAAAGTATATCAAAACTATTTTCGGTATCTATCGATGAATTGTTGTCCGGAGAAGAATTGATTACTCTTGCAGTTAACGAAAACCGTTCAAATATACATAAAATATTTGGTTTGATTAACGCCGCACTCGACTTGGCAGTTATTGCTTTTATTTTTTTACCGCTTTACGGCAAATCTGACGGTACATACATTCATTCTGTAAACCTTTTTTCATTTACAGACACAACACCAATAAATCTTGCAATTTATTGGGCTGTTTTTACTATCATTATCGTATTTGGTATCGCTCAGTTCATATTTAGCTACATTGAAAAAGAAAAATGGCAAGGACTTTCTGCTAAATTTTCATTTATAATTGAAGCATTTTCTATCTGTTTCTTTGCTGCAGCAAAAGAGCCTTACGTAACTGCACTTTTGTTTATACAATTTCTAATAAAAGTGTTGCTTTTGAAAAAAAGCGCCCAGATGAAGTAAAAAAGTTATAAACCCTTGAAAATAAGCCTTTGACACGAAAAGTGTCAGGGCTTTTTTCTGTTGTGATGATAGGTTTCTTGCCTCTTTCCGCATTTGACCGGATAATAAAATTGCAGTCTGGCATAGACAGCAATAAATAAAAAGAAGGGAAGATGTGTATGGAACATATTATTGAAACGAAAAATCTAACAAAACAATACGGAACATCTACCGTTGTTAATAATTTCAATCTTCACGTGCCTAAGGGTAAAATCTATGGTCTCCTCGGCAGAAATGGAGCCGGAAAAACTACCACAATGAAAATGATATTACAACTTGTGAAGCCAACGGCAGGAACAATCCGATTGTTTGGAATGGATTTCAGAGAAAACGAACATAGCATTTATCGAAAAGTAGGCTCAATTATTGAAACTCCGGGGTTTTATCATAATTTGACCGCCTATGAAAACCTGCAGATTTTAGGACGCTTAAGAGGACAGGAAAATGAAACAGAGATATATAAAGCGTTAGAAATAGTTGGACTTCAAAAGGAGTATAAAAAACCCTTTGGCAACTATTCTTTGGGAATGAAGCAGCGCCTTGGGATTGCTGCTGCAATTATGCACCAACCGGAGCTTCTTATTCTTGATGAACCAATTAACGGTCTTGACCCAATTGGTATATCAGAAATACGATCATTATTTTCGGCACTAAGTTGCGATAAAGGAACGACTATTTTAATCTCCAGCCACGTTTTAAGTGAAATTGAGCAAATTGCAGATTTCATAGGTGTGATGCACGAAGGGCGCTTGATTGAGGAAGTGAATATGGCTGAACTACACAAACGAAAACGCAGATATATTGAATTTGAGTTATCTGATATAACTGTTGCTTTAAATTTATTAGAAAGTAAATATCAGATTACAGATTGTTCGGTACATGGCAGTACAATCAAAATCTTTGACTGCACTTATAACCTTGGAGAAATTAATCGTACATTTGTGGAAAACGGTTTGCTTGTAACAAAGATTGGTCAAAGCAAAGAAAACTTAGAGGATTATTTTTCGAAACTGATTGGAGGTAGTGGTATTGCTTAATCTGATTACTTGTGAATTATTAAAGCTGAAGCATTCAAAGATGGTGCTTTTAAGTGTTTTAGGTGTCTTGGCTACACCATGCATGATGCTGGCCGGAGCATTGCAGATGCATTTTGAAGATCCTAATAAAATTTTCACCTTGGCTGACATCTACGATAACAGTCTGGTTTATGCGATGCTGCTCATTAACTTTATAGTTTATGTGACAGTAACTGCCTATTTATTCAGTCGTGAGTATAGTGAAAACACGTTGAAAACGCTGTTGCCAATACCTGTTTCACGAACAGCTTTTATTGTAGGAAAATTTCTTGTCCTATTTCTCTGGATTATGCTATTGACGGTTGTTACATGGGCAGGTATTCTTGCTTTGTTCTCAGTCTATCATGTTATATTTGGTATGCACAGTTTCAGTCTTAACGTTGCAGGGCTCTGGCTTTTAAAGTTTCTCCTTGGAAATATACTCATGTTTTTCACCCTATCCCCTTTTGCTTTTATTGCCCAAAAAACAAAAGGTCTGGTGGTGCCGATGATTGCTTCGGCAGTGGTTGTTATGAGTAGCGCAGCACTTTCCAATCAAGATATGGGAGCATTGTTTCCATGGACAGCAACCTATTTTTTAATGGACGGAAGGTTGGAAAGTATTGGATATCCAATTCCTTTATCAATTGCAATCATCTTTGCAATAAGTGTAGTTGGACTGCTTGCAACATTTAGATATTTCAAAGGGGAGGATTTAAAATAATGGAACTAAATTTTATAGAAATTCTCAAGGTCATTTTCCTTGGTATCGTGGAAGGAATCACAGAATGGTTACCAATCAGCAGTACCGGACATATGTTGCTTGTCGACGAATTAATTACTCTAAATATGAGTGAAGCGTTTAAGGAAATGTTCTTTGTAGTGATACAGCTTGGAGCGATTTTAGCGGTTGTAGTAAGGTTTTGGAACGAGATGTTTCCATTCCAGTTCAAAGATAAAACTCAGCCGATTGTAAAAAAGGACACTTTTTCGCTCTGGTTTAAGGTGGTCGTCGCCTGTATTCCAGGGGCTATTGTAACCCTCCTCTTTGATGACTATATTGAAGCACATTTCCATACCCCGGTTGTGATTGCCTCAACCTTAATTTTATATGGTATTGCATTTATTGTAATTGAAGTATGGAATAAAAAACGCGTGCCAAGCATACGCCACTTATCCGATATTACCTATAAAACTGCCTTGATAATTGGATTGTTTCAGGTGCTATCCATTATCCCCGGCACATCACGATCCGGTGCAACCATTGTCGGTGCATTACTAATTGGTGTGTCAAGAGTTGCAGCAGCAGAATTTACTTTTTTCCTTGCTGTACCTGTGATGTTTGGGCTAAGTGCACTGAAAATATTAAAATTTGGGTTTGCTTTTACAGGTATAGAAACCCTAACGCTGGGGCTTGGCATGACGGTAGCATTTTTAGTGTCAGTACTTGTAATCAAATTTTTGATGAGTTATATCAAAAAACATGACTTTAAGGTATTTGGTTGGTATCGAATTTTGATCGGAATAATTGTATTTCTTTATTTTGGGTTTGGTACATTTATTAGATGAACATTAGGGGTTGGGCGATAGCTCCAAACATATATTTCTGTGTATCTTTGTGTATTATAGGAACTCACTATTAAATCCCTATGATTTAAAATCTATTAATTTTAAATCAGCATAAATAGCAAGTATCACCCGCCGAATAAAAAAAACGGCGCTTTGGCGGGTCTTTCTCTATGCCCGGATCTTCTAAAGCAACCCTCCAAACCCGTGAAGTTTGGGGGGGTTTTTCATGTGTTGGTCAATGCATACCGCACCGCTGCGCATCTGCTGCAGCGACATTAGGTTATCTACATAACCCATATTTACATAGGTGATTCGTTAAAAAAAGCCTATATTTCTCAACGGAGAAGTATGCCTATCAATACGAACCAACAGAACAGATAAAACATGAATTAATGTATAAGAGCGTACAAACGGACTTTTTTGTCTGTGGGTATGCTCTTTTTGTTTTCCACCGCATAACGCCTCGGTGCCGGTCACCGCCTCTTGTCCTTCGTTTTCAATCACATTTTGAAAATTTGGAGGACAAGCATATGTCAGAGAACAAAAAATATACAATCGTAGTAAAACGGCAGCGTGTAGAGGTTAGCGAGGCCGTCTACCGTGCCTATCATAAAGAGCGGGAAGCGGAGCGTTATCAGAGTAAGCTTATCCGCCAGAACGAGTTGTCGCTGGAACGCTTCAGGGAGGACGGTGTCAATATTGATTACCTCATAGTCCGTGTTCAGCCGGACATCGTGGACAAGCTCATTCATCAGGAAAAGCTGGAGGCTCTGTGGAGCGCTCTTCAATCTTTGTCGGAGGATGAACGCTTGCTCATTGATGAAATATTTTTCAATGAGAAAAGCAAGTCACAAGTTGCCAGAAGTATTGGAGTAAACCAATCTACGGTCAGCCGCAGGCTCTCAAAAATTCTGTCTAAGCTAAAAAACTTGATGGAAATTTAATTTTTTAGCGCATAGCTCCCCTCACTTTTTCCTTTATAGAAGTGAGGGGGATTTTTTATCTCTCTTATGTTCCTTGAAAAACACCGAAGTCATTTGGTCATATCCAGTAGCTTAGATACATTAGCTGTTCAGCTCCGATGAGGGGAAAGCGGCTTTGGAGGACACGCCAAGACCATCTGCGGATAGATCAGAACTATCCGTAAACACGATAGCATCAAAGATGCCGAGCGAAAAATGTCCGTCCATAAAGCAATCTGTGGTAGATTGCCCCGCCATGACCTGAACAGCCTACAATGATACTTCCGCATAGCCACAGACATCGCAATGGGTGCGGTCGCCGGAGAACCCGGTGGGGGTGAGAGTCCCATGACAGCCAATAACCAAGGCTGGTTTAAGCTGACTGCCCAAAGGACGAAATCGTCCTTATGCCGCAGGCAATCTGCCTGTGGTGTTCTGCTTCGGGGAGTAGTGTCGAATAGAAGCAGCAGAAAACGAAGAACAAGAGTTTTGTTATACCAGAAACTATGGGGACAGCCGACCTGTGGGTATACCCGGTCAAATTCGGCGGCTGTCCTTATCCTTGTGGTATAACAACCAATTTCACGCAAAGGAGGAATGCGAAATGCGTATTTACAAAGGCGATATATTCTACGCCGATTTAACCCCTGTGGTTGGCTGTGAGCAGGGCGGCATCCGACCGGTACTGATTATCCAAAATGATATTGGAAACCGCTACAGTCCCACCGTTATCGTGGCCGCTATCACCAGCCGCACCGAAAAAAACCACCTGCCCACCCATATCCAACTGTGCAGCCAGCAGTATGGGCTGCGGCAGAATTCCCTTGTGCTTTTGGAGCAGGTGCGAACCATTGACCGTTCCCGCTTGCGTGAGTACATAGGCCATTTGAGCGAACCACAGATGCAGCAGGTCAATGAAGCCTTAGCCGTAAGCTTCGGTCTGGATGCCCTGCTGCCGGAACCGCAAATGAGCCTGAGCTTGTAAAAGGAGGTATTTTTTATGGACAAGAAATCCGCTTGGATTTACTGCCGCATCGATGCGCCGGAGGATGTACATGGCGCTTTGAAAGGACAATACGAAAGATTAGAAACCTATGCCGCACAGATGGGCTTTACCGTTGTCGGCTCTTCGCAGGATTTAGGCAGTGGTCTAAACTTTGACCGCTCCGGCCTGCAGGCTGTTCTGGAATCAGCAAAAGCCGGGAGCTTTCAGATTCTGTTGGTGGATTCGGTGAGCCGAATCGGGCGGGATATGAAAAAGACAATAGCATTTATTCAAACAATTAGCGGCTGCGGTATCAGCATTTACTCCCCGATGGAGGGAGAAATCAAGCTGTCTGATTTTATGAGGCCGCCGTTTCAATTGCGATAGGAGGAAATGCTATGACGAAAACAGAACCAGTAAACGAAGTCCGTTATTTAATGGCGCACAACTTCCTCACCTATCTTCTGGAGCAGGGCAAAATTACTCAGGAAGAATTTCAGATTGCAGACCAATTCGTGGTCGAAAAGTACAAGCCGAGGCTCCGGATTATTTAGTGGATTATGTGATAGCTTTCCCTGCATCTCTGTGGTAGTGTATGTGCTAATACCCAAGGGGTATTGAACTTACACGAAAGGAGCTGTCACACATGAAAATACGAAAACCAAAGGAGGTGCCGCCATGCCACAGGTACAGGTTATCGAACCGGTAAATTCCATTTACCGATATTCACCGCCCAAGCTGCGTGTCTGCGCCTACGCCAGAGTCAGCAGTGACTCCGCCGATCAGCTAAATTCCTTTTCCGTGCAGATGGAGCATTACACTTCCCTGATTGCCGAAAATGACGAATGGGAGCTGGTGGACATCTATGCCGATGAGGGCATTACCGGAACCCGGTCGGACAAGCGGGAGGAATTCCAGCGGATGCTTTCCGACTGCAGAAAGGGCAAAATCGACCGCATCCTTGTGAAATCCGTTTCCCGGTTTGCGAGGAACATTCATGACTGCCTCTCCACCGTCCGAGAGCTGAAAGCCCTCGGTGTAGAGGTGGAATTTGAGGAAGATGGTATCAAGACAGCGGATATGCACGATGAGATGATGATTGGAGCCTTCAGCTCCATCGCCCAAGAGGAATCCACCTCCATCTCTAACAATATGCGCTGGAGCTACGCTCGTAGGATGCAAAACGGAAATTTCACTTGTTGCTGCCCACCCTACGGATACGATCTTATAAACAACATACTGATTCCAAATCCCAAGGAAGCACCGATGGTGCGAAGAATATTCGGAAGCTACCTATCCGGCAAGAGCATGGAGCAGATAGCCAGTGAGCTGAACGCAGATGGCATCCCCTGCAAAAATGGAGAGGTAAAATGGCTGTATACCGCTGTCAGCTATATTCTCAAAAGCGAGCGTTACATCGGTGATGCCCTGCTGCAGAAATCCTACACCACCGACACCATGCCCTTTCAAACCAAGCGCAACAAGGGCGAGCGTGACCGCTATTACATCACCGGTTCCCATGAACCGATTATCAGCCGGTCGGAGTTTGAGCAGGCACAGCGGCTGATGAAAGCCCGTAACTCCCTTTATCCAAACAAGGGGCGTGGCAGGCAATACACTTTCTCACAGAAAATTCGATGTGGCAAATGCGGTACGAATTTCTCCCGCAGGGTGACCAATGGAAAAACCTATTGGGTATGCCACAGGCACTTCCGCAGCAAGGAGCTTTGCGAAATCCGTCAAATCCGGGAAGATGCCATCATGCAGGCGTTCATCCGAATGTACAACAAGTTAAAACAGAACAGCCGCTATATTCTCTCCTCCGCTTTAAACGAGCTGATGGATCTCAAATCCAAAATCACCATGAGCGATGTAAAAGTCGGAAGCATCAATAAGGAAATAGCGGAACTCACCAAGCAGAGTCTGGTACTGAATCGTCTCAGGACGAAAGGTTACATGGACTCTGCTGTTTTTATGCAGAAAAACAATGAAATCAACCAGCAGCTCGATTTGCTCAAGCGAAACCGCCGCAGACTGCTGGAAAGCGATGCGGACGATGAGATGATTTCCGACTGCAAGCTATTGATTGAGCTGATGGAACAGGGATCGCCGTACCTGACTGCTTTTGATGAAGCCCTATTTCACAGCATTGTCAATCAGATCGTTGTCACCGAGCAGGATAAACTCAAATTCTGCCTGATCGGTGGTCTTGCCTTTACCGAGCAGCTGCCCAAGGAGGTGTTCGGACGATGAATAAAAACCGATACCTTCCTTTCGGCTATCACATTCAAAACGGTACGCTGTGCATTCATGAAGCGGAAGCCACTGTGGTACGGCAAGTTTTTGAGGATTACCAAGCCGGGAAATCCTATCGCCGGATTGCCGAAAGCCTCACAGCCAAAGGCATCCCCTATATGGAGAATCGCACCGACTGGAATAAGCACAGGGTCAAGCGTATGCTGGAGAATTCACGTTACTGCGGCAGTGATGATTTCCCGCAGATTATCCCTGCCGACACGTTCGGGGCTGTAGCCGCCCTAATCGGGCAGAAAAGCCAAGGGGAGCCTTTATCCAAGGAACTGGACAGCATCCGCAGTAAGGCGATTTGTGGGGTTTGTGGAGCCAAGTACACAAGGGATGGCAGAAGCAAGAAGTATGAAGCGTGGTGCTGCTCCGCTGAGGGGCGCATCACACCCAAGCGCATCACTGACCAAGCCCTGCTGGAGAGCGTAACCGCAATCTTGAATATCATCATCAGTGAGCCGAGCCTGCTGGAGCTTCCTTTACCGCATAGGGAGAACTATTCCCTCGATGTTGCCCGGACAGAAAACCAAATCAACCGGGAGCTTGAAAAAAGCGAGGTGGACAGCGACTACATCAAGTTGCTGATATTCGGCTGTGCCGCCGCAAAATATGAGGCCTGCCCTGACAGGGAGCCGGAATACTTAACCCGCCGGTTGCTGGCGATATTTGAGCAACAGCCGCCGCTGGATGCTTTTTCGGTACGGATGTTTGAGGACACCGTCAAACAGGTGGTCATTGATTCGGACGGCAGCCTGGGGCTGCGAATGATCAACGGAAAGCTGATTCAAAATCAAGCAGGAAAGGAGTAACCGCCATGCAAGCACAAACCATAACACCCGTACAGAAAAGGGTTGATGTAATCCCCGCCAATATTCTTTTAACCAAACCAAACGCCAGAAAGAGAAAGCTGCGTGTGGCGGCCTACTGTCGGGTCAGCACCGAACAGGAAGAACAGCAATCCAGCTACGCTGCGCAGATTGCTTATTATACAGAGAAAATCAGCAAAAACAAGGATTGGGAGCTTGCCGGTATCTTTGCCGATGAGGGCATCACCGGAACCAGTGCCAAGAAGCGCACTGAGTTTCTCAAGCTCATGGCACTGTGCGAAAAGGGCAAAATCGACATGGTGCTGACCAAGTCCGTCTCCCGTTTTTCAAGAAACACGCTGGATGCCATTGGGTATATCCGGAAGCTCAAGGCAAAGGGCATCCCCATCATCTTTGAAAAAGAGGGCATCAACACGATGGAGATGGCCAGCGAAATGGCACTGTGCTTCCTCAGCGGCTTTGCGCAGGCAGAAAGCGAATCCATCAGCCGCAACGTCACATGGGGCAAACGCCAGAGCTTTAAAAGCGGAAAGGTGCCATTTCAATATTCCCGCATTTTAGGTTACGAAAAAGGCGAGGACGGTCAGCCAAAGATTGTGCCGGAGGAAGCGGAAATCGTCAAACGGATTTTCCGAAGCTATTACTCAGGTGCAAGCATCGGAAAGATAAAGAAATCTCTGGAGGCTGATAAAATCCTCACGCCCACCAGCAAGGAGGAATGGTCGCCGGGAGTGATCCAGTATATGCTTCGAAACGAGCGCTACATCGGGGATGCCCTACTGCAGAAAACCTATGTGGTGGACTGCCTAACCAAGGAAACCCGTAAAAACAATGGTGAAATCCCGCAGTATTATGTAACCGGAAATCATGAGCCGATTATTTCAAGGGATTTATTCAACCTTGTGCAGGAGGAAATCGCACGGAGAGCCGGTAAGCGAAAGGTGGCCAGAAAAGCTGTGAAAACCGAGAAAGGAAAATACAGCAGCAAATACGCCCTGACCGAGCTTCTCTGCTGCGTTGAATGCGGCACTCAGTACCGCAGGGTTACTTGGGCGAGAAATGGTAAGAAAAAGGTGGTCTGGCGTTGCATCAACCGCTTGGAATACGGCACGAAATACTGCAAGGAATCGCCTACCATAGAGGAAAGTCGCCTACACCAAGCCATTATCACCGCCCTGAACCGGCTGGATGAGGATAAAGCCGATGTTATCGAAACCCTCAAGGCAGGCCTGCAGCTGGCCATTGGTTCACAGGATGATGACAGCTTCAATGAAGCGGCTGTCCAAAACCGCATCGCCGAGCTGCAAAGCGTGATGATGGATTTAGTGGGACTCAGCTCCAAATCCAGTGCCGGTGCGGATTATTTCGATGCCAAGTTTGAAGAAATCGCTGCGGAGATAAAAGGGTTGCAGGGGCAGCTTGGAGAACACCAAGAACAAACCATGCTCGCTCAAAATACACAGGCACGAATCCACGAGCTGCTTTACATGATGGAAACCACCGATCTCAGCCTGAAAGAATATCGGGAGGATGTGGTTAAGGCTGTGATTGATAAGGTAGAGGTACTATCGGCAGATCGTATCTGGATTACCTTTAAGGGGAATACGGAAATGGGGCAGGAACTGCCGGGTGAATAAAAATGGCAGGAGAAGCCGCCACAAAGCTGGCGGCATTTCTCTTTTGGACAGAATTTCTGCTATATTTCAATCCGTTTCACCATAATACTGTGAATATTTCCATAATTTATACGGATTTAATTGCTTTGTTCGCTGTGACGATATATAATATATACAATATTTAATTGGCAAAGGATAGTTTTAATGGACTATATGACAGCGAAAGAAGCAGCGGAAAAATGGGCAATCACTCCACGCCGGGTACAGGTGCTTTGCGCACAGAGAAAAATACCGGGCGCTATTCGGTTTGGGGTTACTTGGGCGATACCCAACGATGCGGTGAAGCCCAAAGATGGTCGATATAATAAAAACAAGACAGAATAGAACAGCTTGATGTTACTAATAAATTGAGCGGTTAGAATATTTTTGTGGAGGGAGTGACATCATGGGTAGCCATCAAGCATCAGAACAAATGATAGGTTATCTTTATCAGGCTAGGTATGCATTGTACCTTTTATTGAATAATGATGATGAGCAATCAGAAATTAGCATTGAAAAATTTGACGATGTAAGCTTTGGAAACGATGATACTCCTGAAATCATGATTCAACTCAAGCATCATGTAAAGGCTTATGGTGATTTAAATAACGCAAGTACAGATATATGGAGAACACTAAAAGTCTGGATAGATGCTATTAAAAAGCAACCAGATTTACTGTCTAAAACAAAATTCATGATAATAACTACTGCTTCAGCACCAGGGGACACAGCAGCATATTATTTAAAAACTGAATCTGAAAAAAGAAATTCTATTTTGGCTTATAATATATTAAAGAAAGTTGCGGAAGAATCTCAGAACAAAAGCCACCAAAGTTATTATAAAGCATTTACCAGCATTCCAGAAACGCAAATTCAGCAATTATTAGATTGTATTTATATACTTGATAAGAGTAGCAATATAGTCGATGTTGAATCTGATATAAAAAAAGCTATTAGATATTGTAGCCTTCCTCAATATATTGATAAAATATGTGAACGTTTGGAAGGCTGGTGGTATAAGAAAACAATAGAAGCTTTATGCTCAGAAACACCGATATTCATATCTCAGAGTCAAGTGCGTTCACACATTGTATCGGTTGGATTGGAATATGCACCCGATAATTTACCTATTGATGTGGACGAATATGAAAACCTCAAATTAGAAGAGTTGTCTCCAAATGATCAAATATTTTATGAACAATTAAAGCTAATTTGTTTAGGAAGTAATAGATTGAGAATAGCAATCAGAGATTATTATCGTGCTTTCCAACAGCGAGCAAACTGGGTCAGGGAGGAATTATTATACACAAATGAGCTGGACAAATATGAAAAAAGGCTCATTGATGAATGGGAACATTCATTTTATGCAATGCAAGATGACTTGTTAGATTATGGGAATCAAGTTACGGAAGACATTAAAGTATCAAATGCCAAAAAACTGTATAGAGAAATTGAGGAAAAAGATATACGTGTTAGAGATCGTTGCAGTGATGCATTTGTAATGAGAGGCAGTTATCATATCTTAGCGAATCAGCTTAGGGTAGGATGGCATATTGATTTTTATGAGCGTTTAGAGCAATTATTAAAGAACTGAGGTGATTTATTTGAGGAATTGGAATCTTAGAGCAAAGGAAGTAGCTTATTTACTTAATCCGGCGTTTTGTGGTAGGCTATTGCACAGTTGCATTAAAACATATAATGAGGTGACAAAAAGAGCTTTTCCATTTCCTCTTGTTTATCTGGTTCTTCCATTGATACTTCATAAAAAAACTAGAGAGTGCATATCAAGTCGTACACAATTGATCATATGGCAACAACGATATCCTGAATTATTAATAGGTTTTGCTGAGAGAACAAAAGATATGGTACAGATAACCAATGAGGCTATGGAGCTTTTGCTTCAAAGTGGTGTTGTACTGTTAACAAACGCTGCAGAGCTTGAAATATCTCAAACGATTCGACCGCTCAGTAAGACAAAATATGTTAATGACGAAATCAAAGATTGTCTTAATAAAAGCGAACATGTAGCTAAATGGTTTGCTGCAGCAGGAAAAGTTGAAACAGTATATGTTAGTTTGGGGGTAAGACCATGATGCAAATACGAGAATTAGTCCTATACGGATTAAATGGACAAGTAAGGCATTTGCCATTTCAATTAGGAAAGGTCAATATAATATCAGGAAAATCAAAATCCGGAAAATCCGCTGTGGGCGACATAATTGATTATTGCCTTGGCGGAAGTTCTTGTGATATTGCCGATGGCGTAATTAGAGAAAATGTGTCGTGGTATGGATTGCTATTGCAGTTTGATAGCGAAAGAGTATTTGTAGCTCGCCAAAATCCGCCCCCCGGTCAACAGTCTACCGGCTTCTGTTATATTGAGATTGGAGAAAAAATAGAAGTTCCCGAAAAATGTGATTTTGTTTCCAATACTAATGTTGCTGGATTGGAGGAGGCTTTAACTAAGAGATTAGACATTTCTGAGAACCTAAATATACCGCCAGACGGACAAAGCCGCGATCCCCTTGCTGCTAATATTAGACATGCATTATACTACTGCTTTCAAAATCAGGATGAGATAGCAGCAAAAACTTTTTTATTTCATAAGCAATCGGAAGATTTCATTACTCAGGCCATAAAAGACACTTTGCCATATTTTTTGGGTATAGTGAATGAGGAATCGCTAGCTTTAGAAAATGAAAGAAGTATTCTAAAAAGAAAATTAGCAATTGAAAAACGCAGACTGGAAGAAATTAGAATGCTTCAAGGAGGAGGTTTACAAAGGGCCATTTCATTAATATCCGAAGCAAAGTATGTAGGCCTTTTATACGATAATATTGAAGCAGATTATGACAGTTACGAATCTGTGTATAAAGTTTTAAAAAGCGTGAATGAATGGACTCCTGTAAATGCTGAAACTGTTGGTATGGATCGTTTAAGCTTTTTACAATCAGAGCTTAAAAAATCTGAGGATGAATTGGAACAACTTAATCAGGATATTAGTAATGCAAAAACATTTGCAGGAGAAACGAGCGGCTACGCGAATGAAGTTGAGCATCAGAAAATTAGGCTGAGTTCAATTGGCTTATTTGAAAAGCTTGATTTTAGACCGGATCATTGCCCCTTATGTGCCAACAAACTAGAAATGCCTTTGCCCAATATTGACATGATAAGAACCGCTATTAAAAACCTAGATGACAATATACAAAACGTTACTCGAGAAAAACCCAAATTAAGAAAATATATTGACTCACTTGAATCAGAGAGGGAAAAAATACGACAAGACATTATCCAAGTAAAGTCTGAAATTGATGGCATTTATACTCAAAATCAGGATGCTATCGCATTAAAAGATTTAAATTCTAGACGTGCAAAAGTAGTTGGTAGAATTAGTCTATGGTTGGAAAGCGTAGAGCAACATGACGACTCTACAGGTAAAGAAAAAGCCATTAAAAAGATTGAGGACAGAATATGTGATATTGATGAAATATTAGATAAAGACTCACTAGAAGATCGTAAGCAATCTGTATTATCACGAATATCTGTAGATATGAGTGAATGGGCTAAAGAACTGAACTTGGAACATTCTGAAAACCCATATCGTCTAGATATGAACAAAGTTACAGTTATTGTGGATAAAGCTGATCGCCCTGTTCCTTTAAAACAGCTCGGCAGTGGGTCAAATTGGGTCGGGATACATTTAATAACCTACTTTGCGTTACATAAATATTTTATTACTCTGAACAGGCCGGTGCCTAATTTTATATTTTTGGATCAACCTTCACAGGTCTATTTTCCATCAGAATTGGATGAAAAAAATACAGATTGGAATATGGTTAGCACCTTGTATAACTTTATCACCAATAGGACATCAGAACTAAAGGGAAAGCTTCAAGTTATTATAGTAGATCATGCTAATTTAAAAGATGAGAATTTTCGTAATTCTGTTATTGAAGATTGGTGGAATGAAAATAACTTAGTACCGGAAGATTGGTATAAAAAATAAAACACACTTGGAAATGGGATATACAATGTCAACATTATCTAACTGTTTTTTGTTTTCATGATATAATTATTTAAAAGTAGAGCCGAGGTGAAATAATGAAATGGTTACATCTATCTGATTTGCATTTTAATCCTGATGATGATGGTACAGATAGTAATTATTTAAGAGATAAACTAAAGGATTTTTTATATCAAAACCAAGTTGTTGTAGACTATTTGATCCTTTCAGGTGACTTTAGGGATGCAAGTTGCCAAGATGATACTGACGAAAACGCCCAAAAAGTTGCACAGTTTATTTTGGGAATCACAAAATTAGTTGGAATAACTAATACATGTAATATTTTGTGCGTACCGGGAAATCATGATTTGAATCGAGACTATAATAATAGACAAGAACTACTTATTACTGAAAAAAGCAAATATCAAACCGAAAAAGGTAGATTCGTTAATTTGCCTGAATTAGTTGATGCTTTTTCATTTTACAAGAAAGTACTGAACTTTATCTACGGTACTGATTTTGTCAATACAATGTTTGATAATTGTTATAAGATCAGTCCTCATAAAGCTGTGGTGACAAAGGATTGTAATATTTTACTGATTAACACAGAACTTTTAGCGGGACAAAGTGTTGAAGATGCCAGTGGAAACAAATGCATAAATGATGCCGGAACGCTAATGGCAGGCAGTAGTTATGTTCTGAATGAGCTTTTAACCGTCAAGCCTACTGAAAAAATAACAATTGCTGTTGGTCATCGAGGGCTTGACTTGCTGGAACCTACTGAAAAAAGAAAGCTTGTAAATATTTTTAATGACTATGGAGTCTGCTTATATTTATGTGGACATAGTCATACGTTATGGGTAGATGACACCTTGGGTGTCCCGCAAGTCACTGTAGGATGTATAAAACAAGAAAATGGAGTAAGAGCAGGTTTTTCGTTGGGGGAGTTTTGTGTAGAGAGTAATAATATTAATATCTCTGCGTATTCTTGGGAAAACAATAGTTGGAACAAATATCAACATTTCTACAAAGGCAATTCAGATCTGCATATAGATTTAAATGGAGTTGCAGAAGCTTACGGTGGTGGTTTTGACAATAAAATTAAAATTGTTTTGGATGGCAGAGTAAGAGAGTTCTATTGCAGAGTTCCAACAGAGGGTATGAAATTTTGGATTGAACATTCTCCTATGATATCGGTGGGTTCAGGAAGCTTAACTTGCGTATTGAAAAACAATCAATACACACATCTTATTAACTACAATCATACATTTATATTGTCAAATGCTGTATGGAAAGTCATAGGAATAGACTCAACTATTTCCGGTGTCACAAAACTCACCTGTAATAGAGAATTAAAAGGTCCATCCGATGATTTTAAAACAGGAATTGCAAACAAGGACTCAATTTCAAACTACCGGATAGAATTACTGTCACCAATCGAAAATATAGGAGTAGATCAAAAAATAGAATTACTACCGCTACTAATTAAAGATTACAAACATATTAAGGATGCAAAGCTTCTCTTGTCTGTATCCAATCAAAATATAATAGCTTCAGATAAGATGTCTATAATAGGAAAAAGCATTGGAAAGACAGATATTTTGATTTGGTGGGAAGATGACGATGAGATATTTTTGCGATTCTCTGTAAATGTATGCGATGAAAAACAAGAAAACGTAGGCTATAGACTATATAGAGAGGATTTAGCATTTAACAGTAAATCATACTTTGATTATTCTGTCAGAATAAAAAACAAAGTTCGCATTGGAGTTGAAAAATATATAAACGGTGAACAGGTTTCCGTAGACAAGCCCCTTGAATTTTGCCTTATAAGTAAAGAAGATAATTGTTCCATGCCAATACAACAACTGGAAAATTCCGTAATTGAGGTCGATACATCAGCAATGAGTTACGGAAAACTATATTCTTTGACTATTAAGGGTGAAACACAAATGCAAGCAGAGATTTGTGGAAAAGGTCTTTTTTAACCCCTGAATCTTTCAAAGAAGATTCTGCATCTATTTTGTACTAATTACACATACATAAACTAAATATTGATACAATGTAAAAAACTGCACACCCTATTGCTAAATTATGCACATGGGTGTGCAGTTTTTTATTATTGTTTATATATAATATAGTTAAGATTTGGAAGATTATGCAACCAAATTAAATTGAGTATTTATCGTAGAATGGGGAGGAGTTTCTATGGAAACATGGGATATATTAGATGAGAATGGGAATGTGACTGGAAAAACTATTACTAGAGGAGAAAACTTAAGAGATGGCGAATATCATTTAATAGTGCATATATGGATTATTAATGGCAAAAGAGAAATATTAATTCAAAAAAGGCCAAAAAATTTAAAATTTGCTCCAGGAAAATGGGCAACTACTGGAGGATCAGCAATACAAGGAGAAGATAGTATTACAGCTGTATGTAGGGAAACGAAAGAAGAATTGGGAATTGATATTCACCCATCATATAAACCTATTAGATATAAACGGAAGAATGATTTTACTGATATTTGGGTAGTAAAACAAGAGATAAATTTGGAAGATATTAAGTTGCAAAAAGAAGAAGTAAGCGATGTTAAATGGGTAACCGTAGAAGAATTAAGGGATATGATATATAAAGGTGAATTTCATAGATATAGTGATAAGTATTTTGAACTGCTTTCAAAGTATATTAAAATTTTTTAGATATTAATATAAAAGTAGCAATATAGCCTATTTATCAGTAATTGGATTGCACAATTATAATGAAGTCTTATATAAGTTTAAACATAAAATGATTTACATTTACGCTCAAATGGTTTATAATTATAGTGTAAAAGTAAATGGGGGTTGATAATTATGAATTATCAAGATAAATTGGAAAGACTAATCGATGTCAAGGATGGTTTAATCTTTACGAAAGAAGTTGAAGAAGCAGGTATTCCAAGACAATATTTAAATATTTTAGTAAAAGAGAATAAATTAGAGAGGGTTGCTCATGGGGTATATTTGACACCAGATACATTTGATGATGAAATGTACATACTTCAGGCTAAAAATCAGAGGGCTATTTTTTCCCATGAAACTGCATTGTATTTACATGACTTAATAGATAGAGATCCCATTGAATGGTCTGTAACTGTTCCTTATGGATATAATGCTACCCATTTAAGAAACGAAGGTGTTAAAGTCTGCACTGTTAAGAAGCCACTTTATCAGATGGGTGTTACTGAATTAAGAACTATCTATGGAAGGCCTATTAAAGCATATAACAAGGAAAGAACTATTTGTGATATTATTAGAAACAGAAATAATATGGATATTGCCATTTTAAATGAATCCATTAAAAGGTATTTAGGTTCTAAGGATAAAAATATTCCATTGCTATTAAGATATGCAAAAGAATTAGGAGTACAAAATTACTTAAGAAAGTATATGGAGATATTGCTATGAAAAATTTAAGGCAACTGAAAGATTTAATAAATAACATAGCCAAGGAAAATAATATAAATGCACAGATTTTATTAAGGAACTATATGCTAGAAAGGCTTCTTGAAAGAATATCACTTTCTGAATTTAAGGATAAGTTTATTTTAAAAGGTGGTATGTTGGTAGCACCTTTAGTTGGTGTAGATATGAGGTCTACCGTAGATATGGATGCGACTATAAAAGCTTATCCAGTAACAAAAGAATCTATTGAAAGTGCATTTAAAAACATATTATCTGTGTCAATAGATGATGGCGTAGATATTATATTTAAAGGGATAGAAGAAATACGAACTGAAGATGAGTACAATGGATTTAGAGTATCCCTTGAAGCCTGTATGGAAAATGCTAGAATACCATTAAAGGTTGATATTACTACAGGTGATGAAATTACACCAAACGAAGTTGGTTATACCTTTGATTTATTGTTAGAGGACAGAAGTATATATATATTCTTGCTTATAATATAGAAACTGTTATAGCTGAGAAACTTGAAACAATTATTTCAAGAAGTATTGCAAATACAAGGCTGAGGGATTTTTATGATATTTATATTTTGCTAAAAGTTCAAGGGCATAATATTAATAAGGATTTACTAACTGAAGCAATTATAGCAACATCAGAAAGAAGGGGTTCGTCAAATATTTTGCAAGAAGGAGATTTAATTCTTGAAGAGATTTTTTCAAGTGACATTTTATATAGCCACTGGACTAGATATCAGAAGAAATATAGTTATGCTAATGACATATCATGGGATGAAATAAAAGAATCAGTTTTTGTAATATGGAACAGTTTAGATATATCTTTGAAGAATTAGAAGATAAAAATATAAAGTAGTACAAGTGCCCCCTAGTTTAAAGGTTATAAAGCTTAAGACTAGCGGACTGTTTTTTATCTCAATTAAAATATAATAGAAATTAGATAATATATTTGATAAAATAATTGATGTACATAAGTAATATTATGTGTCGCTAAACGGGCGAGCATGGAAACCTGCCCCTACGAATAACATGGGTAAATCGTTAGTAGGGGATGGGTTCCATCCCATCCTGCATAATACACATCATTTACATTATATGCAACAGGAGTATTTAGGAAAAAAGAATTCTTTATATTGACTTACTTATATTGCTAAATTGTATTAAAATTTAAGTCTATAGACATAAAAGGCTATAATATTGATACAATAGAAATTCCTTGATTTCAAGGAGTTTTCGTTGTTTTTGGGGATAAATTTAAGATAGGATTTTTTATATACTTGCACACAGTAATGCTAAATTATGCACACGGGTGTGCAGTTTTGTTGGGTGGGTGTACTTTTTAGTGATAAGGGATTGGGAGAGTTCACAATTAAGAAAGGTTTCCTATTTCTATATATTAATATTATTTCTTTATATGGGCTATCAAGGGAAAAGAGCAAAATAGCCCTCTGTCGAGAGCTATTTAATATATCGCTTTAGTTGTTCATAAAAATTTTCACGAGTTCCAGCAAGAAGTACAATAATCTTTTTACCGTCAACCTCACTTATGGTATAGGCAATTTCATAATTGATACCTTTATATTTTACATCGAAACCATAAACACCAGATAGATCACCATGTTTTGGCTGACCGATATAAGGATTTTCACTTAATTTTAGTAAAGCTGTTTTATATGCATTCTTTAGAGGCTTTTCTTTTAATTTTTTAAAAAAGCGTTCAGCTTGAGGGCTGAACAGTATTTCGTACATAATCAGTCCTCTGAACCAAAGATGTCATCAAAATTTGCTGCTTTCTTTTCACCCGCTGCAATGGCATCTTCTTCTTCAAGCATATTGGTAACGGCTTTTTTAATATTTTTACTTTGCACTTTAAACTGCTCTACTAGTTCATCACCTGAATATCCTTGAGAAACTAGATCCTCGAGTATTTCAACGGAAAATTCACTAGGTTCTCTATGAAGAGGCTGAATGATAATTTTACCATCTTCAAGCGAGCATTCAACTTCGCTTCCAAGTTCAAGATGTTTATAGAATTGTAAAGGTATTGTAATTTGACGTTTTTTTGAAACGCTGATTATTTTACGATCCATAATATCACGCTCCATAGCAATTGTAGACATATTTATAGCCTCCTTTATAGTATATGCTAAATTCATAAATATAATACCTATATCTTTGTATCTTTATAACTATTATAACAAAGAAACAAAGAAAATTCAATAAAAAATAAAGATAGAAATTGTAGAAAAACTTCTTAGAAAGATGGTTGATGAGAATTCTAGAAAGGCTATGGACCAAACGGAATACTCCAAAAAGTATAATAAGTTAGTTGAAAGATATAAAAAAGCCCAAGATGAATTAAACGAAATTGAAGAAAAGCAACAAGATGATAAGGTTAGAAAAGATAGCATAGATACCTTTATAGATAGACTTAAAAGCCAAGATACAATTTTAGCAGATTTTGATGAAGCTTTATGGACAGCCATTGTAGATAAGATAGTTATAGAAAAAAATATTACATTTCACTTCAAGGATGGAACTAAAATTAAACAGGAAATATTATAAAAATCAAAACCTGCTGATTTAAAGGTTATAGGGCCTTAGACTAGTGGGTTATTTTTTATTTTAATTTGGTAGAGATTAATTAATATATATGATAGAATAAAAGAAATCAAGGATAGTTGATTAAAATAATTGATGCATATCAATATCTAAATTGCAATATTAAATGCAACACTTTTGAGAAAATCATACTTATCCATTTACTTCCTCTTGTCAAGGGGAGGGTGGAGATTTTCGAGTGTATACGAGAAAATACTACCCAACCTTGACAACG
>NZ_RXHQ01000015.1 GCF_004138105.1 Xylanivirga thermophila
AAGGGAAGTAATGGTAAGTAGAATTGGAAATTTTAAAGTGAATATTAATCAAAAAGTAGGGGTGAAGCTAAAAAGCCGAACCTTGAAATAAAGTAAGATTAAGCTCTTCGAGTTTTCGAGAGCCTACCTATGTATATAGGGAGGGACTTATGTCAGGTAATTTTAGTTCCGGGACGGCAATCGGCCTTTTTACGTCTTTAATTAACTTTGCTCTTCTTTATGCAGCAAACGCCATAAGTCGTAAATATACAGAGTATGCATTATGGTAAGGGGAGGATATAAGATTATGGGAAAAAGAAATTACAATCAAAATGCAATAAAAGAGGGGTCCCCAATTGCTGATTTCTTTATTTATTTTTTTACAATATTTATATGCATAATAACATTATATCCGTTTTACTATGTAGTTATCATGTCTGTTAGTGATCCTGTAAGGGTGGCAGCAATGGATGTATATTTATATCCGAAGGGGTTTCAGTTAGGGTCATATGGGCTTATTGTAAGAGATGCAAAGATGTGGTGGGCATATCTAAATACATTGATATATGTTGGAGCCGGTACGGCACTTACGCTTTTAACTTCTGTTCTAGGTGCTTATCCTTTAAGCGTAAAGAATCTTCCAGGCAGGAAATGGCTGGTTAGATATTTAATTTTTCCTATGTATTTTGGTGGTGGTTTGATCCCTACATTTTTACTGGTGAACAAGCTTGGTCTATACAATACCAGATGGGCAATTATAATACCTGGAGCAGTAAGTATATGGTATATAATTCTTGTAAGGACGTATTTTATGACTGTACCAGACTCTATAAAGGAATCAGCTTTTATAGATGGTGCGAGTCATATTCAACTGCTTTTTAAAATAATAGTACCCATATCAAAGCCGATACTGGCGGTAATCGCCATATATACCATAGTGGGTATATGGAACAGTTGGTTTGGTGCTTTGGTATATCTGCCAAATGAAAAATTGCATCCTCTACAGATGTATTTGTATCGTGTTTTAGTACAGCAAACAGTAGATCTTAAAGAATTGGCCTTTGATGAGGCGGCCAGTGCAACTAAAAAAATATTTTCCAATATACAGCTTAAATATTCCATAATAGTGTTTACTACTTTACCTATAATATTTACCTATCCTTTCTTCCAGAAATATTTTATAAAAGGGGTAATGCTAGGTTCTTTAAAAGAATGATTGATGGGATATTGTATATTTGATTTTCTATTCTGCGTTAAATAAAAATAGACGCAGGTTATAAAAAAATCATTATATAGGGAGGAATGTAATAATGAAAAGATCAAAAACTTTAATAATCTTTTTATTGGTCTTTAGTCTGATGCTTACCTCTGTTGCATGTGGCAAAAAAAGCGGAGAGGATACATCAAATTCGAGTTCAAAGGTAGAAGATAACAAAAAAGATGACGATACTAAGAAAGTGGAAGATGACAAAAAAGAAGAGAAGGCTAAACTCCATCTACTTGGGCCCGATAAAGGTGGGGACATAAAGTTTGCTGATAGGGAAAAGTACCCTGTTTGGAAAGAAGTACAGAAGCTTCTTGACGCAGCTAACTTAGACCTAGAATATGAAATAGTACCAGCGGAACAATATAAAGTTGTTATCCAGACACGAATGGCATCGGCAAGTGATTTACCTGATATTGCAAATGTCTCTCCTTTAGATGATACCACAGTATTAAATCTTGCTAGACAAGGTGTAATACTTGAGCTTAATTCACTTGCTGATGAGCATAGCAATGGAAATATAAAAAAATTCTATAATGAATATTTTCCCTACGCAAAGCAGTTAACTACTTCGCCTGATGGAAAGATGTACTGGTTTAGTAATCTTCATAAGAAGCTATATAAAGGAACGGAACCAGCACCAGTGGCCTTGACTATGAATATTAGGAAGGATTGGCTTGATAAACTTAATATTCCTGTACCTACTACTGCTGATGAATATTTTAATGCATTAAAGACTATGCGGGATAAGGATGCTAATGGTAATGGTCAAAAAGATGAGATACTCATATATGATCCTGCCAGATTTAATGGTGCTATAGCTCAATGGTTTGGTCTTGGTATAGATATAACGGCTGTTGATATGGAAAATAAGAAAGTAGTATCTCCTTGGTATCAAGAAGGCGTAAAAGACTATTTTAAATATTTACAAAGATTAGTTAAAGAAAATATAATAGATGCTAGTCTAATTGGTGCTGGTTCAGAAGAAGTTCAGCAAAAGATTACGGAAAATAAAACAGCTTCTATAACTGATTATAATCTGGAAACATATAGAGAACCAACCATAGAAGGTGGGGGCGAATATATGCCACTTATGCCTCTTAAAGCTGTGGATGGTATAGAGCCTGCAGCCCAGTTAGAATCACCTTTCTTGGTATGGCAAAAGTTTGCTGTGACGAAAAATTGCAAAAATCCCGAGGCAGCTATTGCATTTTTTGATATTATATATTCGGAAGAGTATGCAGACTTACTATTTTGGGGAATTGAGGGTTTAACATATGAAGTTGGAGATGATGGGGTTAAGAAATTTAAGGATATAACCGGATCGTTTGATACTCAACTGGCAAATGAAGGGAAAATTGCAGGACAACAAGTTTTTGGCGATACTGTTTTTCCAAGGGTACAATTTGCTAATTTAGAGTATGAATTACAGGGACGTCCTGAATATAAGACTAATCATCAATTAGAAATAATGACGTACAAACCATATTTCTACAATAAAAATTATCTGGCTATTCCTGATGATGATCAGCTAGAGAAAAAGACACAAATACTTAACGATATAACAACATACTCTGAAGAATTAGCAACAAAACTTGCTTTAGGACAAAAATCTCTCGATGATTGGGATAAGTATATGGCTGATCTTAAAGAATTAGGGCTTGATGAGCTTATTGAGATAGATCAACAGCTATTGGATAGATATTTTAGCTTAGAGAAATAGAGGGATAAAAAATATGCTAGTCTGTATACAGACTAGCATATTTTTTATGATAATTCTTTACTTAGAAATGCATTCCATTCATCATAAATAGCACGAAGGTCGGTATCAAGAAAAGCAAGAGCTTTTTCTTCGATGTTTTTAGGGACACCGTAATATGCTTGTGCAATAGATCCTGTTATAGCCGCTAAGGTATCGCTGTCACCTCCAACGGAAACGGCAGTACGGATTGCGTCTTCAAAGGAAATAGACTCCAAGAATGCCTCAATGGCTTGTGGTACAGTTTCTTGGCAGGTTTCGTTGAATTTATATGTATCTCTGATTTCGTCTATGGTAAAACTTAGGGGATAGTAGGAGGTGTCTATTTTTTTACGGATTTCGTTTTTAGCAACTCCCTGTCGGGCCATGAAAATTGCCACGACAACTGCTTCAGCACCTTTTATACCTTCTGGGTGATTATGTGTTATCCGTGTTATGATTTCGGATAGTCTTTTTGCTTCACTTTCAGTTTTTGCAATGAAGCCCGCGGGACTTATACGCATGGCTGCACCATTGCCGAAACTATTGTATGGTCTAGGGTTCTCACTGAAAATCCATTGGGAGAACATTCCCCCATAACCACAGTTTGGGTAATTACCTCCGATTTTTTGCATATACTTGATAGTCATCTTTTCAAGAAGTTTGTCATATTCGCCAACAGAAATGCCTTTAATCTTTTCTGTTTCCATAATAGCCTTTGCCACTGCAAGGGTCATGATGCTATCATCGGTTGCTTGGCAATTATCTGTAAATAGTTTAAAATTCTTATCCCGATAATTGGTGAATTCAAAACGGGATCCAACGATATCACCTATGATTGCACCTATCATTAATATACCTCCTTATATAATTGTGGTTTTATATCTATTTACTTTATATTTTATGGCTAACTTTTTACAATTTATAAATTCATATAGGATAGATGAAAAATTCCATGTTTATAAAAAGTTCAGTGGATTAAAAAGGTTTTGCACAAAATTCAGTTTTATTATAATTTTTAGGGAAGTAAAAGGGCTACAGAAAAAACACTGTAGCCCTTAATATTGGCGGAGAGAGAGGGATTCGAACCCTCGAACGGAATTTGAGTCCCGTTACACGATTTCCAGTCGTGCGCCTTCAACCAACTCGACCATCTCTCCATGTAATATTGGTTTACCTATAAATCAATTATTATTTTATGACGCTTATATAGTATACAATGCTGAGCAAAAAAAATCAAGAGGTTTTAAAATAAATGCGTCAAGATATTAAAATTGCCTATCTTGACGCATTTACCTGCCTTAAAATTGAATTAATGATTTTTAGCTTCCTTATTAGTCTTTTCTGTTAGTTTTAAATATTCGACTATGAGGTTGTCCAGCTTTTTGCTAATATTTACTAGTTTCTCATCTGTTAAATGTCCATTTTGATTTTTTATTATGTTATTTAGTTTGGTTTGTAGGGTAATAATTTCTAGGCGCAATTCATTTATAGCCATTATTATTCCCCCTCCCCCAATGACTATAAAAGCCCTAAAATCTTACCAGTTAGTTTTTTATCTTCCATATTCTAGTATATATGAAGAATATAATATAGTCAATGTTTTTGAATATATTTTTATATTAAATTCTTGATCAATTTGCTATATTAAGTATTGGATATTATTTCCGTCCTCATTAATATAATCTATAATAGACTTATTAGTATTTAAATCTATAAATAATGTACAGCGTTTATCATCATTTTGCCATGAAAGACGTACTTTATCCTTTGTACAATTTAGGACCTTAAATTCTCCATTAAAACTAGGATACTTATTTCTAAATCTTATAAGCTTAAAAAGCCTCTTAACAACCTCTCTATTAATCTCCTTATCTATTTCATTAATACTGTAATTATGGCGGTTTATTGCGTGGCTATCAGTATTATTTTTTAATGATTCATAGTCATTTGCTCCTGCCAATGCACCTACATAATAAACCTGTGGTACCCCTGGAGTGAAGAACTGAATAGCTCTAGCCGCCAAATATGCATTGTCATCATTGTTAGGTTATAAGTTGTACTTTGTTTTTTATCGATACTTTGTAAACCTCAACTTAGTTATTTGGTAAATTTTGAGCTAAGGTTTATAAATTTTAAACAATAGTGAACATAATTAAGGTTGAAGTAATGAAAATTAATTTTAAACCTATAAATGCTAAGACTCTATTTCCCTTTTTAAAAATATGGGTATAATATAGGGGTAGAGGGGATGATATGCATGAAATATAAGATAATAACTAAGTGCCCAGTATGCGAGGAAGAGCTTGAAGTAACAACTCTGGTATGTCCAGGCTGTAGTACTAAATATGAGGGGCATTTTGTGTTAGATAAATTTAGTTATCTTACGGCAGAGCAAAAGTATTTTATAGAAATCTTTTTAAAGTGCAGGGGAAATATAAAAGAAGTAGAAAAGGAACTGAATATTTCCTATCCTACAGTTAGAAGTAGATTAAATGATATTATTTATAGCCTTGGATATGACATATCAGGAGGATCTGAGAAGTCTGATGTAGATAAAGACAAGATATTGGACATGCTTGATAATGGGGAAATATCGGCAAATGAAGCTATAAAAATCCTAAAAGGTCGGTGATTTAGGTGAATATAGGGGTAATGGATGCTCAGGGTGCTGGATTAGGTCAGAGTGTTATAAAGCGCCTAAGACATGAGATTGGAGATCTTGTATATATAATTGCGCTAGGTACTAATAATGCAGCGACAGCTAATATGTTAAAGGCGGGAGCTGATTTAGGTATAACGGGGGAAGAGGATATTTGTTTATTTTGTAGGAAAAATACTATAGATGCTTTAATAGGTCCAGTGGGGATTATGTGTAGTGGAGGTATAAATGGGGAGATAACAGCATCTATTTCAATGGCTGTATTTGAAATGGAGTGTATTAAATATATAATTCCATTAAGAAAACATGGTATATATATACCAGGGACTCGAGAATTGCAGATAAAGGATATAATAAATGAAATAGTACAGGATATAAAAAAAACGATATAATATTGAATCTAGATTCAATATTATATCTAAAAAATTTCTATCACCCATTTAGATTTGCTGGTTCTTTATTTTTTTCAAGCATTTTAACTATAAAAGGAATAATTGCTATTTGTATTATAATGCCCCATATTGGTTTAACGAATGATGAAACTAAAAAGGCTTTAAATAGGAATTCTTCTCCCTTTGTTGCTAGCAATATATAATTTACTATGCCATAAACCGCCCGGCCAGCTAACATAGCGATTATTAAGGATAGATATACATTTAGATGCTTCGATTTATATGTATATCCTGATATTGCACCGTATGTAGCAAGCTCGAAAGCCATGGCTAGTGCCATAGGGTATATGGGTGGCATTCCTGTTAAAAGTGAATTTAAAAAAGGTGTTATAAATCCTACGATTAGCCCGTATCTGGTGCCTAACAAAAAGCCACAGAGTAATACAGGTATATGCATGGGCAATAAGATTGACCCACCAATACCTGCTAAATGGAAAATATAAGGTATTATTATACCAAGGGCCAAAAAAAAGCTGGCCTTTACTAAATTAGATGTTTTATTCATTATGTTCCCTCCTGTTTTGTAAATATTGTAAATACATAAAAAGGCAGAGAATAAAATTCTCTGCCTTCGTGGCGTAAAAATATTGAGTTTTATATCTTAAAAATTCATGCTAAATGATTATAAATTTTCGTAATTTACAATCACGCACATTATACCAATTATTAGATATAAATGCAAGCCTATTTACTTTATTTAATAAAGTTGTAAATATGAAAAATTGTCAATATAACTGACATTATAATTAAAGATATAAAACAGTTTCCCATAATTTCTTCTGCGCCTTCATTGTCTTTCTCTCCCATCTTAATAGATGCCCTTGGTGATCCTCCTTTATATTTTTTTATTATTTGGAAGTAGATATAAAAGATATTAGCTTCTTTTCTATAGAAAGACATCATTACACCCCTTCCTAATATAGTTCAAAATTAAACTATTTTATAATTCACTTCTGACAGTATTACTACGAAGTCACCATTACTTGTATTGATGTTAATTTACTACTTGTTAAAAGAGGGTATATCTGTTAGAATGTAAGCATAGTTAATGATAACTTTTTATAAGGGTTATCATAAATCTGGCAGGGTATATCCTGCTAACTAACATTAACAATAAAAGGCAGAGTAGGTGTGCTCGCGTTAAGTGCTAAGGGATGGGACGTTGCCCTTGGACGAAAAGCATAAAATGCTTGCGGTGGGACATCGCGTTCGCTGTCACATCAATAGAAGATGATCTTCTTTTCATTTGATGTGCCAGTACTGTCAAAAAATGGAGAGGAGATTTTTTATGCAAAAAATGTCTACTAGGGAGATGGTATATCTCTCACTTCTTATTGCCCTTAATATTGTTCTGACGCGTATTGCAAGTATCAGGATAAACATTGGCGGGGCAGAGGTCGTTAGAATAGGTTTTGGAGGATTTCCGATTATTTTAGCTGGTATTATGTTTGGACCATCTGCGGGAGGTATCGTGGGGGCTATTGGTGATATAATTGGGTATTGGATAAATCCCATGGGACCCTACATGCCACATTTTACATTAACAGCTGCCCTAACGGGTATTATACCAGCTCTTGTGTTGAAGCCGTTTAAAAAACATCCCTTTTCCTTATGGCAGCTAATATTAGCTATTGCCATAGGCCAGACAATAACGTCCATTATAATGGTTCCCTATTTTATGCAGAGACTTTTTAAAGTACCAATGATTATGACAGTTCCAGGGAAGATAAAGGGACAGGCATTTCATGTACCTATATATGCATTTATGGCCAAGGTAATCATGGGCAGATTATCGGTAGTAGTGCATGGTCAGGGAAAATCTTTATAATTTATGGTTTTAGAGGGTAAACTTTGATTTGTAAGGCGAATAATAATATAGAGTTATGAATTAAAGATAGCTTGAATTTTCTGTGTATGAAATATATGGTCGTAAAATTTCCTTGCAAAATGGGTATATATATAGTAAAATAGCCTTATGACAAAGTTAAAAAGTTTGCCGTGCTAGACGGGGAGGTAGCGGTGCCCTATTCCCGCAATCCGCTATAGCGGGGTTGAATTCCTACCGTAGGCTGGTGTCTGTGAGGTTCTGGCCCGCGTAAGTGGCAAAGATGATTGGGTCCTACGCAACGGGAATCTATGAACCCTGTCAGATCCGGAAGGAAGCAGCAGTAAGTGGACACTCTCGTGTGCCGCAGGGTAGCCTGGTCGGAGTTAACTGCGTGGTTACCGCTTGTAGTCATTTAGTCGAGGGTAGGTGCACGGCACTTAAAATTTATAAGCCATGTATAAAATCATGGCTTATATTATTTTTGGCTACCCATTTTGGGATGTTTTATGTTATCATTAGTTTAACAAAGGACAAAAGCAGGTGATTTTTTTGGAATATACTGCATTGTATCGGCAATGGCGGCCAGAAACATTTGATGATATGGTAGGTCAAGACTCCATTGTGCGTACATTGAAGAATCAGATAAAGAGTGGACGTATTGCCCATGCGTATCTTTTTTGCGGTTCAAGGGGGACTGGCAAGACCAGCGCTGCTAAAATACTTGCCAGGGCAGTCAATTGCATATCTCCTAAGGATGCTAGCCCCTGCGGTGAATGTAGGGTGTGTAAGCAACTGAAAGATGGCAATAATATGGATATAATTGAAATAGATGCTGCTTCCAATAACGGGGTAGATGAGATAAGGGACCTTAGGGATAAGGTGAAATATCCACCTACTGTAGGTAGATATAAGGTGTATATAATAGATGAGGTGCATATGTTGTCCATAGGTGCATTTAATGCCCTTTTAAAGACTCTTGAAGAGCCTCCCGCCCATGTTATATTCATACTGGCTACGACAGAACCTCATAAATTACCTTCCACTATTATATCTAGATGTCAGAGGTTTGATTTTAAGCGCATACCCCATAGAGTAATAATGGAAAGATTAGAGATGATTGCACAGGCATCTAGTTTTAATATAGATGAAGAAGCAATAGATACCATTGCTAGGTGGTCAGAGGGCGGTATGAGAGATGCTTTAAGCCTTATGGACGAATGTGTAGGCTTTTGTGGAGAACATATTTCAAATAGCGATGTACTTGCTATTTTGGGCACTGCTGATCAGAGATTTATATTTGAATTTGCTGATAATATGCTAGAAAATAATGTATCGGCATTATTTGAAATGATAAATGATATTATAGAAGATGGGAAGAATATATCGGTATTTCTAAAAGATATCATATATCATATGAGAAATCTTATGCTAATAAAGGTATGCGGTGTAAAAAATGACCTTTTGGATATGAGCGATGCTACATTAAAAGACTATGGGTTACAAGCTCAAAGGGCTAGTATAGAAAAGATAACGCGGATTGTGGATATACTTACAGGGTTGGATAGTCAATTAAAATGGAGTACTCAGCCTAGGGTGCTTTTAGAACTAGCTATGGTTAAGATATGTAGACCGGATGAGGAGCAATCATATGAGGCTATAATAGAAAGGCTTAAGGCTTTAGAACAGGGCATGGTATCAATACCTAAACAACCGCAGGTTATGCAGCAGAATAAAGAGAAAAAGGTTGCTAAACCAAAGGAAGAGGCGGGAGAGCGAAAAAAAGAGGTACAAAAAAAAGAAAAAACGGCTGATAAAATAAACAGTAAAAAAGCTGTAAGTACACAGAATAATGGCAAAAGTATAGAAGAATCATGGCCGGATATAATGAATGAGATAAAGAAAGAGCGCATGCCTATATATACATTACTCAGGGAGGCAAAGGTAAGTCAATCCGGTGAAGGAAAAGTTATATTGAAATTTGCACCTGATCAGGGATTTTATGCTGCTGCCATTGAGATGGATGATAAAAGGACTTTTATACAGGATATGATATATAAGATGACAGGCAAAAATGTAATTGTTGCTTGTCAACTAGGAGAGTCTTCTAATACATCAGATGAAGACGACGATGTGGTGAAGAAGGCTATAGAAATATTTGGAGAACAGTTTGTTGAAGTAGTTGAAGAGGATGATTAGGCATAATATAATAGTATATATTAAATAGCAAACCTATATTATAATAAAATAGAGGAATTAATTACCTATTAAAATTGAAAGGGAGGATAATAGCATGGCAAGAGGCGGATTCCCTGGCATGGGGAATATGAATCAAATTATGAAGCAAGCTAAAAAAATGCAGGAACAGATGGAGAAGGTACAGCAGGAACTAGAGGAGCAGACAATAGAGACATCAGTAGGTGGTGGCGTAGTAACGGTAGTTGCTAATGGTAAAAAAGAGATAGTATCTATAACGATACAGCCTGAAGCGGTGGATCCTGATGATGTGGAAATGCTACAGGATCTTATATTAGCAGCAGTAAATGAATCATTGAGGAAGGTAGAGGAAATGGTACAAGAAAAGATGGGCAAATTAACAGGGGGTATGGGTATACCCGGATTATTCTAAAGAGGATGGTTTATTTATGGATTATTATATAGAACCAATTGCCAAGCTTATAAATGAGTTGTCAAAATTGCCAGGTGTAGGCAATAAAACGGCACAACGTTTAGCTTTTTATATAGTAAATATGTCCGATGATGAAGCTAAGGAACTTTCAAAATCCATAGTTGAGGTAAAAGGGAAGATCAAATACTGTTCAGTATGTGGTAACATAACCGATACGGATCCTTGTAATATATGTTCTAATACTAATAGGGATGTGTCTACTATATGTGTTGTAAAGGATGCTAAAGATGTAATAGCCATGGAGCGTACCAGAGATTTTCATGGAGTATATCATGTACTAAATGGTACTATATCACCTATGGAAGGTATTGGACCAGATGATATACGGATAAAGGAGCTTTTAATGCGTGTGCAGGATGAAGATATAAACGAAGTGATACTAGCTACTAACCCTGATGTGGAAGGGGAAGCAACTGCTGTATATATATCTAAACTTTTAAAACCGCTAGGCATAAAAACTACTCGTATTGCCCATGGTATACCTGTAGGTGGAGATCTGGAGTATGCAGATGAAGTGACTTTGTCCAAAGCTTTGGAGGGCAGGCGGGAGATGTGATGTGGATTACATATTTGTCTACATCAAATAAACTTCTTTCATTTTTTAAAATGTCTGAAGTGAAGCAAATAAAGTAGTGTTAGAAAACCATAGGGAAAAGGTATAAGGAATGCCTTGGAACTATGGTTTTTTTATTAGATTTTTTATTAGAAGAAAGAAGAGATGGCTTGGTTAAACCCATAAAAACCAATGGATGGAGAGATTGATTAGAAAAGAAAATGGACATGAGAAATGGATAAAAACCACTCATTCATCTTCATTCCAAAACATCATTTTATAAGTACTTTATTTTCGGTTTTTGAGGTAAAAATCAGGAAATGTAAGGACTTTAGAAGGGCAGGTTTAAGGGGAAAGGGGAAAAGAGGGAAAAATGGGAAAAATCAACAAGCCAGTGTTTATGGGTGTTTGAGGGGAATCTATGTGAGGACTTTGTTTGAAAAGGGAGGTTTGATTGTTTTAAGTGCACATAGATAGGATTAAGGATTTAGGGAAAAGGGGGACAGGAAATAATATTGCTGATATAGGTGTTTAATTAGTTGTTCTAATAGTAAAATAAAGTTGTAGTTTTATTACAAACAAGGAATAAGGAAGGTGTGGTGAATAAAGGGTTTAGGGGAGTTTTAAGAGTCAAGGGAAAAGGGGGTTATAGGGAAATTATGATAGGACTTTATTTAAATTATGTAAGAACTAGGGCCTTTTTTTCTGTTTCTACAAATATTGGGAAAACGATAAGAATCAGAAAACTCTGATTTTATCTAATAAAGTGCTTTCAAAAATAAAATAATGTTTTATTAAAATGGTTCTGTATTTGGCTTTTGATGATAAGACTAGGCGTTAAATTGTGAAAATTAGATTTAATGTAGGAAGAGATAAGGTAATTGGGGATATATGTAAGAAAAAGTAAGAACATTATTTAAACCTTAATAGGACATTGGATTATTCTTCTATTTCTAAAATTTAAACGAATGGATTTAGGAAATAGAAAAACAAAGTTTTAGGTGATAAAGTAGTGTCAATAGTAAAATAAAGTAGTGGTGTTGATAGGGATAGAAATTAGGGGAAGCAAGGATTATGTAAGGGTTAAGGGGATTTTATAGAAACAGGTATATGGGTAATGAAGTAAATTTTTGAAAGAACAATATTTAATTTATGGTAGAACTTGAGCGATTTTTTCTGTTTCTAAAAACTCTGAACGATGATTCTAGAAAAAGAAAAACAAATTTTAGATGGTAAAGTAATATCAATAATAAAATAATGTAATGGAATAAAGGCCTAAAGTAAGAAAAGACAAGACTGTTTATAAGGAATTGTGATTACAGCCTTTTCGTTTTCAATATCATAATTGAATAGAGATATTAAAAGTGATATAATCAGTGCGTAAGGAGGAGTAAAATATGTGTACATGTATTGCAGTAGTAGATACTACTTTATCTCGCTTATAATGAAAGGAATTGAAGGAGGTAAAGGTATGGGTATATTTGCCATATTTGTAATTGAGAGATTTCATTATCAACCAAACCAAAAATAATTGGTTATAGTGAACTCTTAAAATTAGTTCATTATAGTCGGCAAGGAGTAGGTTATAATGAAGCAAAAAAATCCAAAACATTCACAAAATTTTATTACATCTAAAAAGCATGTAAAAGAAATATTAAAATATACGAATATCACTAAACTAGATAATATAATAGAAATTGGGTCAGGAAAAGGACATTTTACTAAGGAACTTGTGAGAATAAGTCAATGGGTTAATGCTATAGAGATTGATGAAGGCTTATGTCATGCTACTGAAAAAGCAGTTGAGCCTTTTCGGAATATAAGAGTTATTCATGAAGACATATTGAAATTTAATTTTCCTAAAAGTACAGATTATAAAATATTTGGTAATATTCCTTATAATATTAGTACAGATATTGTAAAAAAAATCACTTTTGATAGCCAATCGAAATACAACTATCTTATTGTAGAGAGAGGCTTTGCTAAAAGGTTACAAAATACCCAACGGGCTTTAGGTTTGTTATTGATGGTAGAAATGGACATAAAAATTCTTAAAAAAGTTCCCCGAACATATTTTCATCCCAAGCCTAATGTAGACTCTGTACTGATTTTACTTGAAAGGCATAAACCATTAATTTTAAAGAAGGATATTAAAAAATATCATTTTTTTGTTTATAGATGGGTGAATAAGGAATATCATGTTCTTTTTACTAAGAACCAATTAAGACAGGCATTAAAGCATGCTAGGGTTTCTAATCCTGACAAAATATCTGACAAACAATTTTTATCAATTTTTAACAGTTATAAATTGTTTCAATAAATTTAATAAAAGTAAGCGTTCTTGAGATTTAGAGAACGCTTATTTTTATAAGTTTTATAAATTAACGCTATTATTACTTTTAATTATTTAAACATAACTATTATTTAACTTTTCGTATATCTGTATATAACTACGTCTCAGTAGATTAAAACGAAACAATATCCCTTGAAGATATGAGGTTAGATAAAAGATATATTTGAATTTTAGTATATGACACACTATAAATACTTTAGTGAGGAGCGATATTTATGAAAAGAGAATATTTAATAGAAGCATGTAGTGGAAAAGCAATTGAGGTAAATAAAAATGAAAAAATTACAATTATAGATATAGATGGAACACAAGTGGTTGATTTCTTTGCTGAATCTAAAAATACTCCTTTGGAATTTCTATCCACTGGAGTAACAATTGATTGTAATGAATCTTTAAAGTTAAAGGTAGGAGATACGATTTTTACTAATCTTTATAATCCCATGTTTAAATTGTTATTGGATGATGTAGGGGAACATGATTTGATTCACCCTTGTTGTAGACCAGAGATGTATGACTTTTTCTATCAAAATGGACAGGGCCATCGTAATTGCCTTGAAAATATAAATGGTTGCCTAAATGAACAACGACCAATCATTCATCCTGTTAATTTATTTATGTATACAAAAATAAATTCTGACGGAAGTATATCCGTTGAAAAGCCTATTTCAAGGCCTGGGGACAAAGTGGTTTTAAAAGCAGAAATGGATGTTCTTCTTGGAGTTGCTGCATGCAGTGTATCTGAAAGTAAGTGTAATGGTGGCAAGTGTTCTCCAATAAAAATTATAATTGAAGAATAACACTAAAATAGTTGTATTATTATCTATAGATAAAGGAGGAATCTATTGGAGAAATATGAAAGGTTATCTCTCTGTGGCTTATATTGTGGAGGTTGCAAGAACTACAAAGAGAATTTTAATTGCATGGGATGTAGAAATGAAAAGGAACTGGTTCATGATTGTCCTACCCGTCCATGCTGTATTAATAAAGGGCTACTTCATTGTGGGGAATGTACTGATTTCCCATGTAATGTGCTAAATGACTTCTATAACGATGGTTTACGACACCATGAATTGGCTTACAAAAATATGATAATGATTAAAGAGATAGGATTAGAGAAATGGCTTTTGGAGCAAGAAGAGTATACTTGCAAATGTGGAAGAAAAAAAGTATGGTTTGCAACAAAATGTACTGATGAAAATTGCCATACTGAAAGTTAACTTATTTTTTCACAATATATAGCAAATAATTATTGACAAGTTTATAAAAAATAGTATCTCAGTTGAAGGGTAAAAATATTGACGCAATTATGTTGAATACTGTTAAAAAATTCCCTGCATATACTTTTATTTAAAGAATGAATTTACTGAAATAGAATCCTCGCAACTATGAGTTTTGAAAAATAGATTAGGTGGCAAATAGTTATATGAAAATAAAAGAAATATATGATAAGAAAGTAAAAATAGAAATCTCTACAAGTATATTAGAATCTCTTCCTGAATGGTTTGGAATACCAGAATCCACACAGGAATACATAGATAATAGCAGTAACTTGCCGTTTTTCGTGGCATGTCATAAATCAAAAGCATTAGGCTTCATTTCTATTAAAGAAAACAACCAATATACTGTTGAGATTTATGTTATGGGGGTTCTTCCAGATTACCATAAACAAGGAATTGGGCGAGCCTTATTTAACATGGCTTTAAGGTGGGCTAAAAAACGAGGATATGAATTTATGCAAGTAAAGACCCTTGATGAATCACATCCTGACACTTATTATGCGGGAACAAGAAGATTTTATACCTCGGTCGGTTTTAAACCATTGGAGTGCCTTCCAGAGTTATGGGGAGAAGATAACCCTTGTTTGATAATGATTCAGCATATTGGTTATAAAAAATAGTATGATATAGTTTTTAAGCAAGTTAAAGTTCAACTAATTTATAAAAAGAACAGGAGAGCGTGAAATTTGTTAGATAATAAGGGATTTGATATGTGGGCAGATGGATATGATAGGAGCGTAAATCTTAGTGAAGAGGATAATGAGTATCCATTTGCAGGTTATAAAGATGTATTAAATTATATTTACAATCAGGTAAGAGACGAAAATAGTGCAAATGTTTTAGACATTGGATTTGGAACTGGGGTATTAACTACAAGGTTATATGATGCTGGTTACGCTATTACAGGTATCGACTTTTCAAGGAATATGATAGATATTGCCAGGGAGAAAATGCCTAATGCAACATTAATAGACTGGGACTTTTCCAAAGGGCTGCCTAATGAGATTGTAGATAGACGTTTTGACTATATCATTAGTACATATGCGATTCATCACTTAACGGAAAAAGAAAAGGAAGGTTTTATAAAATTACTTATAAATCTATTAAATGAAAAAGGAAAAATATTAATTGGAGATGTCTCTTTTGAAACAAGAAATGAATTGGAGACATGTAAAGAAAAATTTGATGAGTTATGGGATTATGATGAGATTTATTTTGTGGCTGATGAAATTATAAAAGATTTTGATGATAGATATTCCTGTGTATTTACTAAAATATCTCATTGTGCAGGGGTATTAACAATAAGTAATCAAAGTGATGGAGGAAGTTATGAGAATTCATAAGGATAACATTATAATTAGAAGTGCTACTAGCGATGATGCAATTCATTTAAATAAGTGGTGGAATGATGGTAAGGTTATGGAACATGCAGGCTTCCCAAATGGTATCGGTGAGTCTTTAGATGACACAGTTGCTAATATTAAGAGTTGGGAAGGTAAGTTAAGTCAGTTATGTATTATAGAAATTGATGGCAAACCTGTAGGTGAATTAAATTATAAAATTAAAGATGATAACGCGGTATATCCTGGATGGAAGATATGTGATTTAAATTATCAAGATAAAGGATATGGACCTAAAATGATTAAGATGTTATTTGAATTTATTTTTACAGATTCAAACATTAATTCTAAATTCCCAATAGATAGAATTGTATGGGATACTATGCTCGAAAATAAAAGAGCACAACACGTTTATGAAACTAAAATAGGTGCTAAGAAAATTGGTATACAAGAAAACGCGTGGAAAGACCAATTGGGAAATTGGCGAAGTACTGTTGACTATGAGATTACAAGACAGGATTTCTTTAAATTACAAAATGATAATAACTAAATAACCTTATATAGTGAGTTAACGATGATATTAAAAGTGTGTCGTGTTTGTATATAAATGTGACGTATGAATTGCCAGTTATCTATAGACATGTCAAAAGAAAGGAGGGAAACGAAGAAATGAAAATTAACAAGAACGCGAAGGTTGGAATAATGATAGAAATTGTTGCACTAGTCATAATGATACTTCTTGCACTGTTTAATAAAACTATTCCATCTGTATTAAGTTGGATTTTCGTAGTGGGTCTAGTGATTGCATTGTTTGGAGCATTAGTCGACTTATCAAAAAGAAGAAATAAATTCTAATAAGTATAGTTGTTACGCATTCTTCATAAATTGCGAAGAAAACAAAAGATTGATGGGATAAATTTATTTATCAAATATTAATATGGATGGAGTAAATTTATAATGAGAAAAATAGTCATAGGAATTTTATTTTTAATAACAATTATGTTGCTTGTTGCTTGTAATAACAATAATGAAGATGTAATGATAATTAGAGAAAGAGAGTTTTCAGAAGAAACGAAAAAAGTATTAAGTATGTTCGAAGACGAGATAGTGTTTTTTGATTATAAAGTTGACGAATCAATTAAGTCTATGTCAATAGATATTTGGACTTATGTTAATGGAGAATGGATAAAGGAAGGTGCAGTATTCGGAAATATTGAATCAAATAATGAACAGATTGCTATAAGAATAAACGACCTTTCTTATGATATATTTTTAATTAATGAAAATGGTCATACAAAGTCAAGTTACCCTAGTATAGTAGACTTTAATAATTCAAAAATGATGTCAAACTCTAGGCTTGATAATCCCACAGAGATTGAAGCAAATAGAGAAATCCCTTTATGGGTTAGATTGGGAACAAATAAAAATTCAATGACTTCTATTGCCTTAGGTGATTTTAGGGAATCCGATTGTGATACTGGATTAGCAGTAACAATAACCTTTTCCGATAAAGAAGTTGAATAAGGGACTTTTGATATCTGGGGTGGAGGAAGAACAAAAAGTTCTTGGATAAATGAACAATAGTTTCAATTCTGAATTTTATTTCTTACATAAAAAAAGGAGCAAATATGAGTAATAGTTTAAAAATCATTATAGACTTTGTAGCATTAGGCGTATTATATGGTGCTTACTTTTTTAATAAGTGGAGGTCAAAAGGTAAAGGTCATTTAGTTGTTAATACCCTTATGTATATCTACATATCACTTGTCTTATATTTAACCTTAATGCCAATTATTTGCTCTCTACCATTTATTTTTAATCATCCCTATGCTCCGATGTGTATAATACCTTTTGATGATTATTTTTCGGGAAGAGGAGATGCTCTTAGACAGATTATACTTAATATTATTATGATGATGCCTTTTGGGTTTTTACTGCCTATAGTAAAGAAGCAAAACTTATTATCGACTGTATTTTGGACATTTTTGTTTAGTTTAGGGATTGAAGTGACTCAACCTCTTATTAACGGTTTTCGCTCAGCAGACATAACAGATTTAATTACAAATACTTTGGGAGGTCTGTTGGGTTATTTGATATATTTAGTATTTAAACCACTAGTTAACAAGATATTGACTTACTTAAGGTAACATAAGAGATTCTTTTTTCTATTTGCAACTTAAAACATTATAAACATAAAATCATCGATAAACAGAAACGCAGGCTTTTATTTGTCTCACATCACTTATAAAATACGAATTAATTAATATATCACAAGTTAAAAATTGACTTATATACGTAGAGGATTGGGTTCGTGAAAAAACATCTAAATATGCAAACAAAGGATGGGCTATTGGACTTATAGGATAAAAATCCTAAAAGTCTTCAAAGTATAAAGTTGCTTGAAGGAGTTTGTCTTTCCCTCTAATTCAGGAAGTAAAGATTGAATGTAAGATGAAATACATCTTTTGGGAGATATGAGTTATCTAGTGGAGGAATATTAATGTTTAAATCAATACGCTTGGAAAGAACAATGTGTTATGGAACTTGTCCTGTTTATAGTGTACAGGTAGATAAGTACGGAAATGTAAACTACTATGGTGAAGCATTTGTTTACAAAGCAGGAGAGCATCAATGGAGGATATCAAAGAAAAAATTAGAACAATTAAATAATCTGATTGTAGACTTTGAATTTAAGTCATTTGAATATGAACCAGGAAAGGAAGTTATTACTGACCAGCCTTCTTGTATAACAACAGTAAAGTATCCCGATGGAGAAATTAAAGAAATTGACCATTACTACGGACATATTATGATTGATGATAGTCTAACAGCATTTGAAAAGAAGATAGAAAGAAAAATTGGTACTAAAAAAATGTAAATCCTAAATTATACATATATCAGATTGAAGAGAAGATTGAGGGACCATCAATTACTTATATAGTCATCTCTGCTTCAGAAAAAGAAGCCATCGATTTAGTAGAAAAGGATTGTACTAAAGAAGAATCACCTGGAGGGAGTGTACAGAAGATTGGTATTGCTACAGATGATTATTATGGACCAGTAATCATTATGAAAAGTTCTTAGTAGTTATAAAATACCAAGATATTAAATATCTAATGTAAGACTAAAAGCCCACTAAAATTTATGGGCTTTTATTAGTATATAGTTGCTTTCCATGCAAAGATAGCAAAGAAAAGATGAAGGAAAGCACCAAAAACAATATGTTCTTTAAAAAAAGGTCTTGTAGACGGGGTGGCCAAAATACAAACTAAATAAACAAGGTATAGGATTATCCAAGTTACAATGTATACTTTTATAAATTTTCTTTTACTAGAAAGTGACCTTTTCTCTTTCCATCGAGAATTATCAAACAGGATAATATATAGAGCAAGACTAAATAAAATTGCCAGCATGTAATAGTTTACCATGAAATTCCTCCATACTTTTAATGTCATATTATTAAAAGTAATTATGTAGGATTTCAAGTAAAATAATTCTAATCAAGGCTATAATCTGAATGAGATTTTAGTCTGTTTATATATCCATATAGCATTTTGATTATCTCAACTACTTTTTTGTCTAGATTATCATATTGCTCCTGCGAAATATAATTGTTTTGTAATGCAGTGATTAGGTGGGACCTTACCTCTCCAGCACTTCCGAGTGCAATACTCGCATAATTGATTTCTTTTCTAATGAATAATTGTGTGTTTCCTTCTGCAATATTTGCTGGGATAGCCCTTACTGCACGTATTAACTGGTCTACGAGCCTATATTGCTCATATGATGGAAAATTCTTAACTGACTTTCCTATCTCTTGCTCAAGTGAATTTGCTTTCTGCCATACTTTTAGTGTTCTAAAATCTTTTATAATTAAATTTCCGCTCATAAAATTCATCCTTTCCAATTAGTTTGACACATTATATGGACAGATAAATGGATATTCAAGTTTTGATAGGACTATTTTTTATAAAGGTATTACAATTAATAGGCAAAAAGGTTAAGGGGGTATGCTGAAGGCCTATATGTATTTGCTCCTTAATTCATCAGACCTTTCCCATATACCCTACATTAATTTTGTCGCTTAAAAATTTATATAGATACTGTTGCTTCAATGGATTAGAGGAATCTACTAAATACATATATATTATGAGATAAAGATGTGAAAAGAAAAAACAGATTAACTTGACACAAGATAATATGATTAAGTATAAAACACATGTACTCGATATATAGGTATTAATCATGATTGAAAGCCTCCTAAAAATAATGAACACAAATATGCTTACCAATTGCGGTAAGCATATTTTGTTTAAAAAGACTTGAAATTATAAAATATGATTGTTTAAAAGAACTATGTAGAACTTAAATTTTGTCAGGGAATGGAGGAATTGCTATGAATAATAGGATTTTAATAGGCTTAGATAATGGCAATAAGTGTACTAAAACAAGTGAAGGGTATATCAGTGAAACTGGCTTCACGAAGTCAAATGATGAACCAATTTCAGCCAGCAATTTGTTAGTATATGAAGGAAGATTTTATAGTGTAGGAAGTAGTAGATTAAATGTTCAAATGGATAAGACGGTAAATCAGGATGCTTTTATTCTATCATTACCTGCTATAGCAAATGCGATTGATAAAGTAGGGGTAGAAGGTAAGGCGGATGTAATTTTAGGAATAGGACTTCCAATCGTCAACTATGGGACGTTAAAGAAAAAATTTCGTGAGTATTTTATAAGGCAAGATGTCAGATTTACCTATAATAAAAAAGATTATCATATTAATATTGTAGATAGTAGAGTATACCCTCAAGGATATGCTTCGTTAATAACAGTGTTCAACAGTTATAAAGGTGTATTGTGCAATGTGATTGATATCGGTGGCTTCACGGTAGATATCTTTAAAGTGGAAAATGGTATCATTAATACAGCATCATGTTTCTCACTGCCTGATGGAATAATAACGCTAATTGCTAAGATACAACAGGAACTTTTAAAATTAAATATAAGACTAACAGAATCTCAAATACAGGATATGGTAATAGGAAGAGAACCAGTTATTTTTGATGCAGATGTTAAGAAGATAATTGAAAATATGACAAAGGAATATGTGGAAAATATATTATCAAAGATTGAAGAGTACGGTTTCGAATTTCGCAATCCTAGCATCTTTACAGGTGGAGGAAGTATGATGCTTCAAAATTATATTCAAAAGGCTAATAAAGTAAAGTACGCAGATTTTCTGGACCAATTTGCAAATGCCAGAGGATATAAAATCTTATTGCAACAGGAACTAAGTAGGTGGTAATTATGGCTACTAAGCGAATAAACCTTTCGTTTTTAATGGATAGAGAAGAAGATATTAAGGTATATAATATACTCTCTGAGCAAAAATACAAGACAGATTATGTTATTCGTGCAGTTTTAAGGTTTCAGGAAAAAGGAGAATCTATAACAAAGGAAGAAATAAAAGAGGCTATAAAGGAAGCATTACTAGAATATGGTGGAATGCCTAAAGTGAATAATGATACTGAGGATTTAGAAAGGTCAGAGAATCAATTACCTGATAGTATATTCGACATGTTTAATAATCTATAGTTGAAAGAGCAGAGAGTTTATTACTCCCTGCTTTTTAAATTATATAGAAGTAGCCTTAACCTTTTTACCTCACCCCTTTGTCCTATTAGAGTTCTATGTGGAACTATATTAAAAATCAAGGTACCAAAAGGAACCTTATCTCTTATTGTTATAAAAATCAAAGTAATGCTTGTGTCCTTTAACATTGGCCCGATATACTATTATGAAAGTATAGGATTTAAATACTGAAGGAGGCATTAAAATGAGTGGAACCGATAATAATAAAGAAATTAAAAAGGGAGTAGAAGCAAAGGTTGGTTCAATATCTTTTCTAGACCTTTTAATGGATAATGAGTTTAATATTAAGGGTAAAGTGATAAGCCAGAAGGAAAAGGAATATATTAATAGAATTGTTGAAGAAATATATAAAATGAACTGGAAACAGGAAGACGCTAGAATTAAAATGATGTTTGATTTATCTTTGCTGATAGATGAAATTAAAAGGATTCAGAGTTTATAATTCCATAGTCACTTTAAACTAACTGTCTGCATTATATTGTAGACAGTTTTCTATATAAAATCGATTTTAGAAATGCTTTCCTTATATAGAAAGATAATAAGAATGAATTATTAGAATCATGTCTTTTTACGCTAGAAGCAAAGCAAATGGGTAGGTTTTATTTGCTTTGGGTAGGAAAAATGGGTTAGAAATGGTTTTGAATAATAGGGATTGAAAAAGTGATTCTAAAATGATAGAACAGGGGATAGGGCTATGGACTTAAGGATTAGGGGGAGATAGGAACCTTGTGGTAAGAAAATAGGAATTATAAAATATAGTATAATGTAAATAATTACTACACCAATTGCTCTTATCCATTATCTTATTATTCATCTATATTAAAAAACCTTTCAGAAATTAACTGAAAGGCTCTTAATACGTTAGTCCATGTTAGTCGCTTAAGTTTTGGTCGAGATATTCTATCATCTCATTTATGTTTGGGTAAGTTTCATTGAATTGTTCTGGCTTCAGTTCTGGAAATTCTTTTGAGAGTTTCAATAGTAATGCCTTTAATTCTTTTAACAAATCCTTATCGCTGTCATAACGAAACTTGTATACGGTAACAAGAATATCAAAATAATAATCGAGATTTTGATATGTTATAGAGTCTTTACCAAAGCATTTTCTATTACATTTAATAAGTGGTTAATTTCCATTTTTAAATGCTTACTCATAATAACACCTCCAATTGCTTCAAATATCAAATTTGTCTGTATAATTGTAGAAATATTTTTTTAGTACAATATAAAGGTAGTCTTCATCAAGTTCATATTTATCTGCATTTTGTATCCATGCAGGATTTGTAGATATGCTTAGTAAACATTTGGTAAGGTAAAAGATAATAATCTCATCTTCAGATAAATCTTGTTTCTCCATCTTTTCATTAAGACATTTTATTGCGTATCTTGTTATTGTAGCAATAGTTTTTTCGAGTTTTTGGGAATACACTGTGTAATTTAAAGTTTCTTCTAAAGAAATTTCATTAAATTTAGGAATATTAATTGTTAACATACAAATCACCTCCATCAATTGATGTGTGCATATTAGTGGAAGAAGATTTTGTAAATCAAGTCAAATTTCAAAAAGAGAATAAAATAATTAGTTAGTATTCATTTTGCTGAAGATAGTCGATAATCTTGTCAGAGGCTCTTTTTTTAATTTGGCGAGAGTTAGCAGAGGTGATTTTTAATATATCAGCAATTTCTGTATGCGAATATCCTTCTGTAAACAGTTTTAATACTTGCTGTTCTTTATCCGTTAATATCAGATTAATAGTAGATAAAACATTATCTAACTTATCATCATCAATAAGAGTAAACATATTATGCTTATATTGAAATTTGTCAAAGTAATTAGTTAAATCATCTGAATTATATCTATGCCTAATCATATCTATACTAAGTATCTGCATTGCTAAATCCCTTCTGACACATTTATATATGTAACTCCAATATTGGTCGCAAAAACGAATAGTTAAATAGTAGGAGTATTGATTATTATATTTCATTACTGATTTTTCGATTTTATCCAAAGACGTTTTGTTTAGCATTTCCCAAAAGGGATAGATAAGGGAATATTCCCTAGGGTGGCTATCATCAGTGTATCCGTATAGTTGAATATAATCATTCAGATATTTCTCAAAAGCAGATGTTACATCTAACACAGAATATTGGTAGCGTCTGACGCTTAAAGATTTTTGAATTTTAACTAATTTGGAGAACTTCTGGTTTCTAATCTTTTTCGAATAGACCTTTGTTATATCGCCTGTTATGCTCCATTTTAGAAGCGGTTCCATTAAATAATATAATTCAATCAAGATTTCGTTTTGCTGTTGTTTATTTAATCGACTTTTGTCTTTTTGTCCTAATTTATACTTGTACAACAAGTCTTTTACTTTTTCATCATTTACAAATGGCTTTCTCATCATAAGCAATCCTCCAGAATTGTTTTTGACATTTTAGCCATAGGAGGAAGAAAATCAAATTATTAGGCAATAATTTTTTAATGGAAAGTTGAAAAGCAATGTTATGGTCAATATAATGCCTTCAAAATTAAGATGGAGGCGATATACATGAAGAAGAGATTATTTTCATTTGGTAAAGTCAAAGGTATGGAGATGCTAGAAGTTATGAATATGGAAATTATCCATGCGAATTATTCAGGATTACAATATCTTTGGGGACAATATAAGAGAAGTACAAACAGTGTAGTAAAAGAAGAAATTAAAGAGTGCTTTAAAGCATATGCAGGCGATTATATTGTTAGATTTGGAAAATATAAAGGTCATACACTTAAATGCATAGATGAGCGAAATAGAAGTTACTTGGAAAATTACCTTACCCATAATGATAACGAAGAAATTAGAATAATTGTAAAGACATACCTTAAATATAATAAAAAAAAGAAAAACAATAAATACAATAATTTTCAACAGCAGACCTATGTGTATTACAATGAGTTAAAACATAAGATAAATACTAGTTCTCAGTTAAATATAGAGTATGTAATTAAAACCATGGGATATACAATAGAAAGAGGAAAATTTGAGCATTGTCCGTGGGGATGTGATAAGCACAGCAGCAAGTATCAACATGCATTTTTGAAAAAGGGTACAGATGGTTCCTATTTTGTAGGTTGCTTTAAATGTGGAGAAAAGAGAAATTTTATCAAGTTTGTATGTGAAAAAAAAGGATATAGATTCACAGAAGCATTAGAATGGATAGCAGAAGTCTTAGGAGTTGCAGTTGTGAATATCCCTAAGAAAGATGTTGTAGAAATAAAAGAAGATTATATAAATCTAGAGGAAGAAATCATAATAGAGAAGCGAAGTCTTCCAGAGATTAGCCTTGAAGGATTTGGCTTTAATAAAGGGGTATATCCACCTGCGTTTTATAAGAGAGGATTTACCGTAAGGGATGCTGAAGAGATGGAAGTGTATTTCGCTGGGAGAGATTGTACCAATGTCTTTAAAGATAGAATATGTTTCTTGGTTAAAGATTTAGATAATAGGCTTGTGGGTGTTATTGGTAGAAGTAAATATAGTGAGAAAGAACACTATAATTATTGGGCTAAAAGATTAAGATTAGATGGTAATATGAGCAGAGAAGAACAAATAGAGGAAATTAAGAATCAAAACTGTAGTTACAAAAAATACTATAATTTTAATGGATTTAAGTCAGGCCATACTTTATATAATGCCAATAGATTATCAGTTGAAAATAAAGATGAAGTTTTTATTGCAGAAGGTCCATTTGATGTAATGAAGATGGTTCTTAAGCATGGTTACAAAAATACGGTTGGGATGCTTGGCCATTCGTTAAGTCGAGGGCAATTGTATCAATTGTATGAATTATACAAGGATAAAACAGATACTATTAAGGTATATCTACTTGTTGACAATGATGAGGTTGGTTTAAAAAACTTTGAGAAAAATGTAAAGAGTCTTCAGGAGTTAGGGTTCAAGAATATATATAAGATGATTATTGAAGGTGTGAAAGATGCAGGGGAAGCCACAAAGGAACAGGTGGATAAGGCATATAAAAGTGCCCAATTGCAGTCGGTTAGGTATGAGAAAAAAAGAATAGTTATTAAGGATTATGATGCAATCCTAAAAAATAATGTGAAATAAATTAAAAAACTATAAAATTTAAAAAAAGTGTCACATTTTCAATTTTGAGGTTAGTATAATATAAATAGAGGGTATTATAAAGAATGTTAAATACCTTATAAACAATTGAACTTTGAATATATTAAAATACGAACCATTCATTTATTGTTAACCCTTACAAACAGTTGAAAATTGAGGTTTGCTATTACCAAGTTCTTGGGGAATAGCACAATTAATAACGTTAACTTAATTGTTAATCCTTTTTAAACAGTGGTCAAAAAATATCAATGTCTTAAAAACAGAAATGTATATATAGATGTAGCCATCTTATTAAACAATGAATCAAAGATAATTATGTTTAGCAACAATTTGTTGCCATTGTTTATAAGCAATAACAAATATAGTTCAACTGTTTGCAAAAGTAATAACACTATATATATCTAAACTTGAAACTATAAAATATCCCTTTCTATAATGCTAAAAATCATATAGGAGGGATTTTATTATGGATATAAAGGTATTTAAAGTTGCAAAGGACAGTAATATTAATGCTGTATCTGTTGCAATGTTAGAGGAAGTAGTAAATAATGGAGCATGTCACGTTGATGCTATGGGTGTAAATGCAAATTACACACTTGTAAAAGCATTGATACTAGTAACAGACACCCTAGCAAATAATGGATATAAATGTAACTTACAACCTTATTATGTAAACGTGACAGTCAGTGGTTGCGACGATGAGCAGCACATCAAGACGGCTATTCGCTGGACCATTATAGTGAAAAAGTAGATGCTTGTTCATTGAATATTATGTAAATATATGATAATCTAGCAAATATAGTTGTAAGGGACACACCTTATTTATACTGCAAAATAGTATAGGGGAGGTGTGTCTTTTTTGTTTGGACAAAGTGGGTAAAAAGTACTTCCAAATATGAAACTAATACATTGGAGGTACTAAATTGGAAAAAGAGAAAAATGACAAAAATATTATAAGAATAATACTAAATATAAACAAAGAGGTATTGTATAGTAATGTGAACATAAATATGGCCAAAAATTATTTAAAAGTTCTTATATCGTCATATGACTCATTTAATGATATGCCTGTACAATCTTGTTTCAAGAAATATCAGGTAGTAATAGATAGATTTATTCTAAACAACCAAACCTTCTTTTTGATTGTTATCGCTAAGATGGCAGATTGTAATAATTGTGTTAAAGCAATCAGGGATGAAGTAACAGGACTATATAATCGGAATTACCTAGAATTTATTAAAAGGGAAGCCTTACCCATTAATATGGATAAATACTTATCTTTGATACTCATAGATGTAGACAATTTGAAAATGTTAAATGATACGTATGGGCATCTTGCAGGAGATAAGGTTATTAGGATAGTGGGACAAGCGATTAAGAAAGGCATAAGGCAAAAGGATTTAGGAATAAGGTTTGGAGGTGATGAATTTATAATCTTACTTCCTACCAAAGATAAAATGGCGACAGAAAAGGTAGTAACTCGAATTAGAGAGACGATTCATGAGATGGCAAAAAAGCACAAGATAGATATTGAGGTAAGTGTAGGAATTGCATCAAGTAATAATACCTTTAGCATAGAGGAGATGATTAGAATGGCAGATATACAGTTATATGAGCAAAAGATAATAAAGAGAGAACAAAAGAAAGAAGATGAAACAAGTGGCTTGGCAAATGAAATTTTGGAAATAAAGGAAGAATTGAATAAGAAGGTTGTCGAAAATGGAAACAACTTAAGTAGTATAGAAATATTAGATTTAAGCCAAAGATTAGATGACTTAATCGTTAAGTATTTGGAATAGCAGGGTAAAAATATCATTTTGTCGCATGAAAATCGGCAGGAATCCTTAATCCATGAGCCTTATACCCAATTAACTATATACATATATTAGGTGTTAAGGGTTAAGGTATAGTAGGTTAATAGGGATAATAGGAGTAAAGGGGTAAGGAATTAAAAGAATAAAGGCTTAAAGGGTAATTAAACTTGATATAGTTATTAAATTATATATAGAATGCTAAAGTCTAATAGTGGTTTCATTATAGGCTTCATCTTCAAGAACTGTCTGCTTTAATATGTAGGCAGTTTTTTAATGTGATGAAATCAATAAATTAATTAGATAATGCAAAGAAATATTGTGAAAGTAGGGTTAAACCTATGGAGAATCAGACCCTATACTTTTTTATGTGTTATTCTCAGAAATATAGGGAGATATGAAGAATAGACTTAGAGTTTATGATGGTGGTATTGATAGTCATATTCCTAGATTAGACAATATGATGTTTGAAACTGAAGACATGGAAGGTCATGAAGAAATAAGTAATAGCCTTACAGAAGAAGATGATATTAAAAAACATATTCAATGAACTAATTGAATTGGTAGAAGTAGTTTGTATGATGTTTAGGTATATAATCAATTGAATCTTATGATATTATGTCATAAAATATAATAAAGAGCGTACTAAAAAGGGTGGTTATATATATGATTGAAGAATCTAAAGATACAAATAAAACATTAAGTACAGAAGAAATAATTAAGGCTCATAAAAGAGCCATTAAGTTAGTATCTGTAAATTGGAAGGGTAATCAATTAGAAATTCCTGTTTTTTATAGTTTTAAAGCAGCAATTACATATGAAAGGGCATATGAGGAAACTAAAGATTATAGAAAGTCATTCTGTATCATGATTCTTAAAATGATTGATAGTAATAAAAGTTTTGTTTACAAGGAAGATGAATTTCCCATTTTGGAATTAAGTGATATAGATAAATTATCGAATGATGATTTAATAAAGATAGGTAATGAGGTTATAAATAGTTCAGAAGATTTAAAGAAAATTAAATCAGAAAAATCAATAAAAGGCGATAATTTCTTTGAAATTTTCTACGCAATACATAAGACAGAAACTGAGCAATATTCTGAACAAATAAAAAAGAGCCTTCAAAAACTTGAATTAGGTTATAAAAAACAGTTTTCAACATTTCTAGAGGCAACTAAAAAGATGACTGGAATTATTGAAACAATAAAACCTGTTAAGGTTAATGCAATAGAAGCCTATCAAAATATTGTAGGAAATTCTGCATTAGTAGAAACGATTGCCATAGCAAGTAATATAGAGAATTCCATCGGTACACATATAAATATAATTAACCCAATTAACGAAAGTGTGAGCAAGTCAATATATCAAATGCAATCATCATTGGCTTCGATTTCTAGTATGGTTAATCCAGCGATTCAAAATATTTATTCTAGTATAGATAGCATAAGTGATATACTATTGCCAATCAATATGGACTATCTGCAAAGGATAATAGAAACACAAGAATCAGTTAAAAGGTCACTAAATATAAACTTTCAAAATAACATAAAGATATTCACGGAAGGAATAAAAGGCATATTAGGGCCTGAACTCGCAGGCTTTAAGATTAATGAATTACAACAAAACTTAATCAACAATATAACTCCATTTATTCTTTCAGCACAAAAAACCCTTATAGCCAGAAAAAACATAAATAATAATCTAACTAATAGAGCCAAGATTATGTTTCGATATGAATGGTGGCTTATAGATTCACTTCCAATAAGCATAATTAATTATATTTATGATAATGGAGATGATTTAACCAAACAAGATGTGGATGACATAATATGTGAATATTATAAAAACAATGAATACAGTGGATTAGAAAGAATACTAAAGTCATGGAATGAATTGCCTTATTATGCTACAAGAAGGAAACAAATAAGAGATGCATTTTATGCCCATAAATTGGGATTATACTCCTTATCGATTCCAGTATTGGGAATGATGTTAGAGGGAGTTATTAGGGATTTTATGAGTGATACTTATAGTTTAACACATTATAAATTTAGTCCTCTATATAATGGTTTTAAGAAAAAAGCGAAAGAGTTAGATGAATTTATACTAAAATATACATTTAACTGTATAGACTTATTTTATATTAGATATAATCCTCAAAATCCAGATGAAGTAGACGACTTTAGCAGGCATAAAATGTTCCATGGACAGGCTATAAATTATGATAGTGAAGTAAATTCATTAAAACTGATATTATATTTAGATGAACTTTTTCAGATAGAGTCCTATTTAAGAACAGCCTAATTATATAATATAGATAAATAAAAGGTTGACTGATATAATTAAGATAAATATTAATTGTAATAGAAAATTTAATATAGAAGGAGAACTAAAATTGAGTAACTTTCAAGAAAAAATAAACTTTATTTGGAGTATAGCAGAACTACTGAGAGGGCCGTATAAAAAGGAACAATACGGAGATATTATCTTGCCGATGTCCGTACTAAGAAGATTTGATTGTGTTCTTACTGAAACTAAGCAGGAGGTTTTAGATAAATATGAGACATTAAAGAAGTCAGGTCTTCAGAATATGGACCCGGTGCTTAATCGAATATCAAAGCAAGAATTTAACAATACCAGTAAATATGATTTTGATAAGTTGCTTGCTGACCCTGATAATATAGCCAACAATTTGAGAAATTATATTAATGGCTTTTCTAAGAATGCTAGAGAAATTATTGAGCATTTTGATTTTGATAAGCAAATAACTAAACTTAATGATAATAATCTTCTATACCTTATTATATCTGAGTTTAACAAAATTGACTTACATCCAGAGGTGGTTAGTAATACACAGATGGGTTACATATTTGAAGAACTTATTAGAAGATTTAATGAACATGCCGAGGCTGGTGACCACTATACACCTCGTGAAGTTATTAGGCTTATGGTAAATATTCTTCTAAGTGAAGATAATGAAGAATTAACAAGGCCAGGTCTTATAACAACTATATATGACTGTTGTGCTGGAACGGGTGGTATGCTTTCAGTAGCAGAACAATATCTAAGAGAATTAAATCCTGGTATACAGGTTGAATTATATGGACAAGAGATAAATCCTCAGTCCTTTAGTATTTGCAAATCCGACATGCTTATAAAAGGACACAAGGCAGATAATATTATTTTAGGAGATAGTTTTACAGAGGATGGACATAAAGGACAAACCTTTCGCTATATGCTTACCAATCCGCCGTTTGGTGTGGAGTGGAAGAAAGCACAAAAGTTCATAAAAGATGAAAATGAAAGTGAAGGATATGACGGTAGATTTGGTGCAGGACTTCCTAGAATATCTGATGGTTCCTTATTATTCTTACAGCATTTAATATCCAAGATGAAGCAAGATGAAACTGGTAGTCGTATAGCAATTATCTTTAATGGTTCGCCACTATTTACTGGGGATGCAGGTTCAGGTGAATCGGAAATAAGGCGCTGGATAATTGAAAATGACATGCTGGAAGGTATTATTGCACTACCTGACCAACTATTTTATAACACAGGTATTTCCACATATATATGGATAGTAACGAATCGTAAAAATGATGACTTAATGAAAGGACCTGTAAGAACAGGAAAAATACAGTTAGTTAATGCAGTAGACTTCTATCAGAAAATGAGAAAGAGCCTTGGAAACAAGAGAAACGAAATTAGTGAAGAACAGATAAAAGAGATTACAAGGATTTATGGTGACTTTAAAGAAAATGAATACTGTAAGATTTTCGATAATGAAGACTTTGGATATCAAAAGATAGTCGTGGAAAGGCCATTAAGACTTAACTTTCAAGTAACGGCAGAAAGAATTAATAATCTATATAATGAAACAGCCTTTAATAATCTTGCAAAATCTAGGAAGAAAGGTGCATCAGGAGCACAAGAAATAGATGAAGGTAAGAAACTTCAGGGACAAATTATAGATGTGTTAAAGACAATGGATGATACTGCTATTTATAAAAATAGAAATACCTTTACTAAGATGCTTAAAAAGGCTTTTAAAGCAGAAGACATCAATCTGAAAAGTCCCTTATTAAAGGCTATATTATCTGCCCTATCTGAAAAAGATGAAACCGCTGATGTCTGTACAGATACTAAAGGTAACCCTGAGCCAGACCCAGACTTGAGGGATACTGAAAACGTACCTCTAAAAGAAGATATACATGAGTACTTTGAACGGGAAGTAAAACCCCACGTGCCTGATGCCTGGATAGACGAAACCAAGACTAAAATCGGATATGAAATACCTTTCACAAGGCATTTTTATAAATATCAGCCCCTAAGACCTTCTGAGGAGATTATGAAAGAAATTATAGAACTGGAAAAGAGTATTTCAGAGAAATTGAAGAAGGTGATGGGTGAATGAGACAGTATAAGAAGTATGAAAGGTATAAGGATACAGGGGTTGAGTGGATAGGTAAAATACCTGAAGAGTGGGATTTATCTAAAATAAAATATATTCCTAAATATGAGTATAAATCGTTTGTTGATGGAGATTGGATAGAAAGTCCATATATAACTGATGAAGGTATAAGATTAATACAGACGGGTAATATTGGGATTGGTAGTTATAAAGAACAAGGATATAGATATATTTCAGAGGACACTTTTAAAGATTTAAATTGTACAGAAGTATATCCAAATGATGTATTAATTTGTAGATTGGCCGGACCTGTTGGTAGAGCATGTTTAGCACCAAGTTTGACAGAAAGAATGATTACATCTGTAGATGTGTGTATATTAAAGCCAAAAGATAATATTGATAGAAGATATTTAGTGTATATTTTGTCTTATGATGGATACTTACAAGAAGCAGATTTTCTTGCTCGAGGAGGCACTCGCCAAAGGATTAGTAGAACACAATTAGGTAATATAAATATTTTACTGCCTCCTACGGACCAGCAGAAATCTATTGCTAATTTTTTAGACCAAAAAACTGCTGAAATAGATGGTTTGATTGCTGATAAGGAAAAATTAATTGAATTATTACAGGAAAAACGGCAAGCAATTATAACCGAGACCGTTACCAAAGGGCTTAATCCGAATGTTAAGATGAAAGATTCAGGAATTGAGTGGATAGGGGAGATTCCAGAGCATTGGAGGCTTTCAAAGATAAAGTATGAATCATTAATTAATAATAAAACATTAAGCGAAAGTACAGATGACGACTATGAAATAGATTATATTGACATAAGTAGCGTAACATCAATAGGTGAAATTGATGGCGTTCAAAGTTTAAATTTTAAAGATGCACCTAGTAGAGCCAGAAGAATTTTATATAAGGGGGATACCATAGTATCCACAGTTCGTACATATTTGAAAGCAATAGCCTTTATTGAAAATGCTCAATCAAACCTAATATGTTCGACAGGATTTGCAGTCTTAACTCCCCTATCAAAGGTTGTTCCGAAATATTTATTTTATTTAATGAGGTCAGAAAAATATGTTAATGAGATTGTTCGTAGGTCAGTAGGAGTTAGTTATCCTGCAGTTAATGCTTCTGACATTGGTGCTTTAGAATGTGCATTACCAGATAGAGATGAGCAAATGTATATTGTAGAATATCTTGATAATTGCACTACGCAGATTAACCAATTGGTAAATGATATACAAGCACAAATCCAAAAACTAAAAGAATACCGCCAATCCCTTATATCAGAAGCAGTAACAGGTAAAATTGATGTGAGGGAATTTGGAAGTATAAGCGAGGTGATATAAGGATGAACAAGATAACTGCCCATGCAGTGAATATCCGTACACTGCTGAATAATAAATACACGGTTCAGTATTATCAGCGGGAATATAACTGGGAAACCAAGCAGATTGAAGAACTTATAGAGGATTTAACCAACGAGTTTAATGAGTTCTATAAGGACGGAGACAGGCAGATTGATGTGAGGAATTATGGAGACTACTTTTTAGGTCCCATTATCCTTACCAATGACAATGCAATTATAGATGGACAACAGAGGTTATCCTCATTAACGCTGCTCCTCATATACCTAAACAATCTTCAAAAACAGCAGACGAGTCTGCCTAAAGTCAATATTGATAACTTGATTTACTCAGAGATGTACGGCCAAAAGACTTTTTGCATAAATGTCACAGAAAGGGAGGTTTGTTTAGCATCTCTATTTGAAACAGGTGATTATGACATTACCAATGAGCAGTCAGAGAGTGTTATTAACCTTTACAATCGATATAAAGATATTGAGCGGATTTTTCCTGACGAATTAAAAGGAAGTCCCCTGCCAGTATTTATTGAATGGTTAATAGACAATGTGAGTCTTGTAGAAATAAGGACTGATTCGGAGCAAGATGCTCATAAAGTTTTTGTAACAATGAACGACAGGGGATTGAGGCTCACGCCAACGGAGATGTTAAAGGGCTACCTTCTTTCCGAAATGGATGATAATACAATCAGAAATAAGGCAAATGATTTATGGAAGAATAAAATTGTACAATTAAAAGAAATTGAAAAGGATGGAGATGCTGACTTTATAAAGAACTGGTTAAGGGCCCAGTATGCAGAAACTATAAGGGAAGGTAAAAAGGATGCAGAGAACAAGGACTTTGATATAATCGGAACAACATTCCATAAATGGGTCCGAGAGAATAAGTCTGTTATGGGCTTAAACAGCAGTGCAGATTTTGAAAAATTTATACTTAAAAACTTTAGGATGTATGCTGATATTTATATTCGCTTAAAGGAATACTCCCGCAAGTTTAATAAGGATTATGAGTATGTATTTTATAATGCTGACAGAGGATTTACGCTGCAGTACCAAATTATATTATCAGCAATAAAAAGTGATGATACCCAGGATGTTGTTAATAAAAAAATCAAAATGGTTTCCTGCTTTATTGACCAATTTATATCCATCAGGATTTTCAATTTTAAGACGGTGGATTATTCCTCTATTAGATATACTGTATTTAATATAACAAAAATGATACGTAATAAGGATATTAAGGAATTGGCTGAGATATTAAAGCGTTATATAAATAATATGGAGTTAACGCTTGAAGGAATTGATGGTTTTTATTTAAATCAGTTTACAAGAAGATATATGCTCCATATTCTCTCAAGAATGACCTACTACGTAGAGGAACAAAGCGGCATCAACAGCAATTTTGCCGACTATGTAAATAGAGAACAAAAAAATCCATATGATATAGAGCATATCTGGGCTGATGATTATACTCAGGGTAATCACCAGTTAGAATTTTCAACAGAAGAAGAATTTAAAGATTTTAGAAATAGGTTTGGAGGTTTGTTAATACTTCCTAAAGATAAAAACAGAAGTTTGCAGGATATGGAATACAGTAAGAAAGTAATCAAGTACGACAGTGAAAACCTGCTGGCTCGGACTTTAAATCAGAATTGTTATAATAATAATCCATTATTTTTATGCTTTATGAATAATACACAGTTACCCTTTAAACCATATGCACAATTTAATAAGGCAGAACTAATTGAAAGGCAATCTCTTTATAAAGAGATATGTAAAAAGATTTGGGATGTAAATAAAATTGATTTATTAGCAAATAGTTAGTAAGGAAGTGAGAAAATGGCTAAAACACCAGTAGAACTTAGCGAAAAGGGTTTTGAGGAATATGTTGAAGAACATTTATTAAAATCAGGATATATTAAGGGTAATCCTGATGACTATAACAAAGAATTTGCCATTGATACTAAACTTCTTTTTGGTTTTTTAGAAGATACACAACCAAAGAAGATGGAGAGATTAAGAGAGATATATAAGGAACAGTATCAGTTTAAAGTATTAAGCCGGTTAAATAGAGAATTAAATAACCGTGGTATGATTGATGTATTAAGGCATGGAATTAAAGACTATGGCGTGTATTTAGACCTTGCCTATTTCCAGCCTGCCAGCAAATTAAATGATGAAATGATAAAACTTTATGAAAAGAATCGGATATCCGTCACAAGGCAGGTACACTACAGTATCAAAAATGAAAACAGTATAGATATGCTTATCTGTGTGAACGGACTTCCTGTTGTTGTTTTAGAACTTAAAAATCCTTTCACTGGTCAAACATATCAAGATGCAATCATGCAGTACAAGAAAGACAGAAGCCCTAATGAACTGTTGTTTCAGTTTAAGAAAAGAGCCATTGTTTTCTTTGCAGTAGATACTTCCGAGGTTTATATGACTACAAGACTTTCTAGAAATAAGACCTTATTTCTTCCTTTTAACAAGGGCTGTGATGGTGGAAAAGGAAATCCAGAGAATCCCAATGGGTTTAAAACGGCATATCTTTGGGAAGAGATTCTTCAAAAAGATAGTCTAATGGATTTACTACATAGATTTGTATACATTCAAACAAAAGAAAAAGAAGACATAGACGGGAACAAATATACTACAGAGACTGTTATTTTCCCAAGATATCATCAATTAGATTCAGTTAGGAAATTAGAAGCCGATGCCAAGGAAAAAGGCGTAGGTACAAATTATCTTATTCAGCATAGTGCAGGTTCAGGTAAAACAAATTCCATATCATGGCTTGCTCATAGACTATCTAATTTACATGATGATAAGGATAATCCTGTCTTTGATTCTGTTATAGTCATTACAGACAGAAGAGTTTTAGATAAACAACTACAAGATAGTATTTATCAGTTAGAGCATAAACATGGAGTCGTTCAAAAAATTGATAAAGACTCCACTCAATTGGCTAATGCAGTTAAAGATGGAACAAGAATTATAATATCTACATTACAAAAGTTCCCCTTTATTATTGAAAAGGTAGGAGAATTAGAAAATCAAAAATACGCAGTCATTATAGATGAAGCCCATTCCAGTAGTGCAGGAGAGAATATGGCTTCTTTAAGAGAAGTGCTATCAGCAAACACTTTAGAAGAAGCAGCAAAACTAGATGAAGAGGGGGAAGTATATGACCCTGATGAAGAAATTTTAAAAGTAATAAAGAAAAGAGGGAAACAGGCTAATATTAGTTTCTTTGCTTTTACAGCAACACCAAAAGCCAAAACACTAGAAATGTTTGGAACAATTGGTGATGATGGTCTGCCGCATCCATTTCACCTATACTCTATGCGTCAGGCTATAGAAGAAAATTTTATTTTAGATGTTCTTCAAAATTATACAACTTACGAGACCTATTTTAAACTGGCTAAGAAAGTAGAAGATGACCCTGCTTTTGATAAGGCTAAAGCCACAAAGGCCTTAACACGCTATGTAAGTATCCATCCTCACAACATTGCCCAGAAAACTGAAATTATAGTAGAGCATTTTAGAAATGTAGCAAGTAAGAAGATAGGTGGAAGAGCAAAAGCAATGGTTGTTACTAGTTCTAGACTACATGCAGTTCGATATAAACATGCATTTGATGAATACATAAAAAAGAAAGGCTATAAAAACATGAAAACCTTAGTAGCCTTTTCAGGAACAGTAAAAGATAATGGGGAAGATTATACTGAAAGTGAAATGAATAAGTTTAAGGAATCAGAACTTCCAAAAAGATTTGCTACGGATGATTATAGAGTACTATTAGTTGCAGAAAAATATCAGACAGGCTTTGACCAGCCCCTATTACATACTATGTACGTAGATAAGAAACTATCAGGAGTAAAAGCGGTTCAAACTTTATCAAGATTAAATAGAACTTGTCCAGGGAAATCAGATACATTTGTTCTTGATTTTGTTAATAGTGCTGAAGATATTCAAGAATCTTTTAAACCATATTATCAAGCGACAATTGTAGAGGAAGTAACTGAGCCAAACTTACTATATGATATTCAAAACGAATTGAATGCCTATGGCATCTACATACAAGAAGAGTTAGAGAAATTTATTCAGATATATTATAAGCCAAAGGCTAAAAAGAATTCAAAAGATAGAGCAATGCTAAATCATTATGTAGATGTAGCGGTAGAAAGATTTAAAAAACAAGGTGAAGAGATACAACAGGAATTTAAAAGTCAGTCAGTTAAATATGTTAGACTTTACTCCTTCATTCTCCAAATAACACCATTTGAAGATGTAGAACTTCATAAACTATTTGTATATCTTACTTACCTTTTAAAGAAGTTGCCTAAAGGGAAAGGTTCAACTGTTCATTTGTCCGATGAGATTGCCTTGGAGTATTATGTTAATAAGAAGACTTTTGAAGGAAGTGCTTCTTTAAGTTCTGATGATGAAAATGTTCCTGTTACACCTGTAAGATTTGCAGGTGCTATGGTTAATGAAGGTGAATCAGAATATTTATCTAGTATCATTGATAGGTTAAATAAAAGGTTTGGGACAGAATTTACCAAGTCAGACCAGTTATCTGTTGAGCAAATCAAGGAAGACTTTGCAACAGATGAGGATTTGGTACTAAAGGCAAAAACCAATTCAATTGATGATTTTAGTCTGGCATTTGAAAAGGTATTCTTAAACAAGGTAATTGATAGAATGGACCAGAATCAATCTTTCTTTACTCGTATCTTGGATGATGAACAATTTAAAACAGCACTTATGAATATGATGCTGGTAGAGACTTATGAAAAGTTAAGTAATAGTAATTAATAATATTAAAGATAGCATTGCAAATAGTAATAAATTGCGCTACTATTTCTAATAAGATATAGAAAGCAAACACAGATGAGAGTATATTCTCTTTTACTGCCAGGCATTGTACTGGATTAGGTAGAAGGGAATGTGCTTTTTTTTAATTTAGAGGAGGTAGCAAAGTGCTTACAACTAAAGAGTTTATAGAAAAATTAATTAATGATTTAAACCATGAATTTACAAAGGCATTCAAGTACGGCGATGATATTGTAATTGAATGGGATGCAGCAAAGATGAATATTCCAATTGAAACTATTTTTAATGAATATCAATTGGATGAGGATTATGAAGAAACTTTACACACTTACAAAGGAATTATTAGAAAAATTCTTGGACAGCATAAATTTAAGATAGATTTTGATAATATATTTCCTTTATTAAAGAAAAGTGATTTTGCTAAAGATAGCGAGTTATCCTTTTATAATGAGGAAGCATTTGAAGATATCAATACATTTTTTGTTTCTGATATGGGAGAAGTTTTTCGCTTTATACTTACTAGTGATGAAGTTAATTTAGAAAAGGTAAAGGAAAAAGCCTGGGATAATCTTAATACAATAACAAATCCACTCATAAAATTGAGTGAATTTAGAGATATCTACACATTTAAATATGCGACAGATTATAATGCAAGTTTAGTGCTTAGTAGTGAGTTTCAGAAACAAATAATAAGAAGGGTAGGAAGTGACTACATCTTTATGATTTCTTCGTCGACTACATTAGTGATTGCAAGTTATCAGCCTGAACATATAGAAATTCTTGAGTCGCTTGTTGAAATAGATAGGGACCCTAATAAAGTAAGTAATAAGGTTTATAGGTGTACGAATGGGATTTACCAGATAGTGTCGGAGTGAGATTTGGTATAAGGTTTAAGGGTGTAAGGGATTATGATAAAGCAGTAATGCATGATATATGTATAACTTTTACGTCTTACTATTTTATGAAAGAATGCTGGATTCAAATTTTAACCTTTTTAATAGTGAACCAATAGTAATAAGGTTGCTTTTAAAAATTTCGTATTCATTAGGCCCCATTACTTCCTGTATTACCCCAAGATGCTCTTTGATTAATTGTATTGCTTTAGAAATATCAGGGGATGTATAGTTGGTAGGATTGAGGAAACAAAAAACTAAAAGGTTGATTGCTTCACCTATTTCCTCTGCAGCACTTTTCCCTATCACTTCCTTTACTCCTGCTTTTAAGTAATTCAATTCTAAACGTAAAATTTCTAAATCTATCATATAACCGTCTCCTTTTATTTTTGCGTATTATACGGATAGATATGATTGAAAGCAAATTTTTAGACTATATATTTTTTAGAAGTTTGGACCTGACAAATTTAACCATGCGCGCTATGCTAATAATATCAATAAGAAAAGGAGATGTTTAATTTGAATAAGAAAATGAAGATAGAAGTTATACTTGGTATTATCCTACCGACCATAGTTGCATATACTACATTTTTTATACTATATAATACTTTTAAGGTAGACCTGGAGGCTTATAGATGGTTTGTGTTAATACCTTTTAGTCTAGTAACAATTTATGTAATAAAGGAAAACAAAAAGGAATGGAGTGAAATAAAAGGGCAGGGTAATGAGTAAGGGTCAAGGTGAGATGGGCTATAGAATTTAAGAATTCGGAATAGATAACAAGTACTAGGGATAAGGGTCAAGCCTTTATCCTTTTTTGTTGTCCAAATATATTAAAAATAAATCATGTCAAAAGTTGAAACTGCTAGTACAATCTATATGATGCTCCTAAATATAAAACGAATGGAGTGAAAGATATGAAAGGCACAATGATTTTTGGAAAGTTGATAGTATTAGAGACATTCAAACTGAAGAACATGGTGATAGACAAGGGGTACGATGAAAACTTGGAAATACTTTATCAAGTCCGATTTTGTACTGAAAATGATAGGGACGATGTTGATTATGGTTTATTAGACAGATGTTATAGAAGTCTAGATGAATTAATGGAGGATTTGAGTTAGGTTTTATAGGAACTAAGGTAAGAACAGGGGATAAGGTTTATGGATATTTGGTTGTGTTTCCTATTCTAGGACCCTTTTAATAAAGGTGATGAGGCTCAACAAAAGTTAGATTACATATTCATCACTAAAACTATAATTTTTGCCTATAACCAATGTTATTAAGTGAGTAATTTCACCTGAATTAAAGTATCTGTGAATAAATATTAAAGCAGTACACTCATAATTAATTGCTGAGTGCACTGCTTATTTTTAGTAATCATCAATAGCATCAATGCTTTTAATTAAGTCTTCTTCCCGTGCACGTAGATAGACAGCACTGCTTTCTATTGATTCATGTCCCATTAAATACTGAATCGTATTGATATCAGCATTTGCATCTGGATTATTAAGAAGGCTAGTAGCAAAGTAATGCCTAAATTTGTGTGGGTGTATTTTAATATTTGTATTATTTCCCCATTGCTTAAGCATTTTGTAGATGCCAGACCGAGTAAAAGGCGCCTTACGCTCGCTTAGTAATAGGAAATCAGAATCGGTTAACAATTTATCTCGTATTTCCATATATGAGATAATAGCCTTTCTCACATCAATTTGTAGTGGAATATTACGTTCTTTATTATTTTTACCTATTACCCTAAGGTTTCCAGACCTCTCACCTATTGTTATATCTACAAGTTGGATTTTAATTAATTCAGAAACCCTTATACCTGTTTTACTTAACATTTCAAATACTAGAATCCATAGTTCTTTTTGACTTTTGTATACATGTCTCTTTATTTTTCTAAATTCCTTTTTGGAAAAACTCTTTGGAGCAGTAGACTTGTTGGTTCGCACTTTTTTCATATTCTCAGATGGGTCATTTGTAATTATATGGCTAGTTTGTAAAAATGAAAAATATTGTTTTAGCGTTGCTATTTTATTATTTATTGTCGATGCCTTTTGACGCTTGACATTAAGTAGGTAATTCCTATAATCTTTCAAATCCATCATAATCACATTATCTGGGATAAAATCCTCACCATATGTCTCAATGTAGTATTTAATAAAGTCCTTAATATTTTTTTTATAGGTTTTAACAGTACCAGATGTTTTATCGTTTGCTTCTAGATATTCAACAAAAGCATCTATATAATATTCCTTTGTATTCATGACTAAACTTCCTTTCCTTTATTTTATAACACTTTAGAAAAGAATGTAGGTTAGTTTCAAGTCTATATATCAGTATGAATTCAATGACAAATAGGGCTTAAAAAGTTTTGTGGCCAGTTTTTATGGTCTTATTGTGTGAAAACTTCATGAAAATGGGATGAATTTTGACTACATTATCCACAAAATACCTATTTTGTTGACAGATTTTGTGGATAGTTGGATAATTATGATATATAATAAAGTTAATTTCAAAAACAAGAATACAACATTGAACTAATAATTTTTAATGGAGGGAGTAGTTATGGGGTGCAATTTTAATAAGGGGTCGCAGTGGAGGAAATGGGATTTACATGTTCATACACCAGCATCTGAATTAAACAACCAGTTTGGAAGCAATTGGGACGAATATGTTAAATTATTATTTAATACTGCAATTCAAAAGGAAATAAAGGCAATTGGAATTACAGATTACTTTAGTATAGAAGGGTATAAGAAAATTAAAACAGAATATATTAATGATAACACAAAATTAGCAACATTATTTGCAGATGAGTTGTCACAGGACAAAGACTATATTTCTAAAATAAAGCAAATACTTCTACTACCCAATATCGAATTTAGGCTTGACAAACTTATTTCTAGTAAGAAAGATGGTAAACAAAAAAGAAGACTTAATTACCATGTTATTTTTTCAGATAATATAAATATTACAGACATAGAAGAAAATTTTTTGGAAGATTTAAAGTTTACATATGAAGGAAACCCACATTCTGGTATTGAAAGAAGTAAACTAAAAAGGTGTAACCTAGAGGCATTTGGAAGAAAATTACGTTCCGAACATAAAAAATTTATGGCTTACACAGATTATTATACTGGATGTATGAATGCCACGGTTAGTGAAGTGGATATATGTAAAATTCTTAAAAATGATAGACCACAACTTTTCCAAAACCAATATGTTTTAGTTTTAGCCGAAGAGTATTGGGATTTAATGGATTGGGATGGTCAAGACCATGGTGTAAAAAAGCATTTATTATCAGTATCCGATATGATTTTCAGTTCTAATAAAAGTACGAGACAGTGGGCATTAACAGACGATTTTAAGAATGAATTTGGTGGTAATAAACCATGTATTTGGGGCTCAGATGCCCATTCACCAAAAGAGTTATTCAATCCAGACCTTGATAGATATTGCTGGATAAAGGCAGATACTACGTTTGTTGGGCTTTTGCAAGTTATAAATGAGCCTGAAGATAGAGTGTTTATAGGGAAAAAACCCGAAATGTTAAAGGCGTGTGAGTCAAATAAGTCTCGCTATATTCATAAATTAGATATAGATAGAATAAGTAATAGTTCATTAGAGGATGAATGGTTTAACAATAATTCAATTAATTTTAATCCTGGACTTGTTGCCATAATTGGTAGTAAAGGAAGTGGTAAGAGTGCCTTGTCAGACATTTTAGGCTTACTAGGTAATAGCAAGAATGAAGAATATTTTTCATTTTTAAATACAGAACGATTTAGAAAGAAGCCTGAAAATTTGTCGCAACATTTTAAGGCTGAACTCACATGGTTAGATGGAAGAGTTGATGAAAGATGTCTGTCAGAGAAGACAGTATTAACTGAGATTGAGAAAGTAAAATACTTACCCCAAAAATACATTGAGATTGTATGTAATGATTTAGGTAGTGGATTTGAGCAAGAAATAAATAATATGGTATTCTCATACTTGCCCGAGAATGAAAAATTAAAAAAGAGTTCGTTTGAAGATTTAATAAATTATTTGTGTCAAGGTATCGAGGATGAAACTCAATCATATAAGAACCACTTAGAAAAATTGAATAAAAAGATAATTGAACTGGAAGAGAAACAAAACCCTGATTATGCCAAACAATTATGTAACCAGTTATTACAAAAGCGTATTGAAATAAACAATCATAGGAAAGAAAAACCTAAAGAGATAGAAAAGCCTAAAGGAGAAGAAGAGTCTGCTGAAGCATTAAAGTTAAAAGAATTAGATGAAAAAATTACAAATGTGAGTAATCAAATTGAAGATACGCAAGAGTCATTGAATGATATCAGTGTCAAATTAACAGAGTTAAATCTTATAACAGAGAAAATTAATGTATTATACAATACATTCGTTAAAGCAAAAGATGAAATAGGTAAAATTATAGAAAAAAATAATTTTGATATTAACCTCAAATTAGAACTCAGTTGCAATACTATCGACATAAATACTTTGAAGGAAAATATAGAGGAAGAAAAAAATAATATCATAATACTTCTTGAAACTGATAAAGAGAAGCAGACAGAAAGGTCTTTATATAAAGTTAGAGAAGATTTAATTAGTGAAAAAGAAAAAGTTCTTGAAGATAAGGCTTCGGTAATAAAAGAGTATCAGGAGTATAGAGAAGAATTAAATACATGGAAAAACAAGAAAAATGAATTAGTTGGAAACGAAAAAAGTGAAGGTTCATTAAGGTACTATATAGAGGAATATAGATATGTTAAACGTGATTTGAGACAAGAAATAAGTGAAGAAATTAAAAAGAGGGAAGAAATATGTAGAAGATTACATAAACTAAAACTAGAAAAAGCAAATATTTACAAACAAGCATATAAACCAGTAATGGACCGTATTAATGTAATGGATAATATTCAGAATGAAGAATTAAATGTTTCTGTTGAGATTCTACCTAATGACAATTTTAATGACAAATTCCTAGGTATGATTAATCAATCTGTAAGTAGTGATTTTAAAGGAAAAAGTGAAGGATATGCAAAATTAAAAGAAATAACTAGTAAATACAATTTCAACCAAGAAGATGATGTTAATAATTTTGTTAAAGATATTTATAATAGGCTTACTACTGATAAAGATAAAGTCAATAAATTATTAAAAGACAGAGAAGAATTATATAATTATCTTTTTTCATTAGAATATTTAAAGGTTGAATATAAATTAAAATTAGGAAGCAAAAATATGAATCAACTATCTCCTGGAGAAAAGGGGACCATACTATTAATATTCTATTTAGTATTGGATAAGCATAATATTCCTCTAATTATTGACCAACCTGAAGATAATTTAGATAATCAATTTGTCTATGAAAAGTTAGTTCCATTTATAAGAGAGGCAAAAAAGAGAAGACAAGTAATAATTGTTACTCATAATCCTAATATAGCAGTTGCTTGTGATTCTGAGCAAGTTATTTACTGTTCTATGGATAAAAATAATAAAATTGAATACGAAACTGGTAGCATTGAGAATCCAAAGATTAATAGACATATAGTAAATATTTTGGAGGGAACGATGCCAGCATTTACGTTAAGGGAAATAAAATATATGTATAGTGAAAAGAGTGAATAATTTAATACATTAAAACTTGAAAAGTAAATACAGTCCTCCTTATATTATTAAAAATTCAAATAGGATTTTCATAATAATAAGGAGGACTTTTACATGAACATAAAAGGGAAGGATATTTATATTAAATTTAACAGCGAAGATATGGAAGTTGAGATTCCTAAACTAATATTGTTTGATGTAGCACGACAAGTAAATAAGTATATTGAGTTTTTGCAGAAAGAAAAGAAGTCTAAAGAGAATTTTGCTATTGGCGATAATATCAATAAGGCAGAAAATATATTTGCCAAAATACTAATAGTTAGCGGTGAACCATATGGACGGCAAGAGGTAATCTTATACTTAACAATTGCAGAGTTTTTGATATTTAGGTACATTGTGTTCTGCAATCATACGATAGTGTATTTTAAATCAATCTTTAACATTTATCATACTGAGAAGTTCAAGGAGTTGTTTCAGCAGATAGAGGGTTTATATGGCAATTTAAGTCGCTCTGAAGTAAGGGAATACTGGAACTATATTAAGAAAAATTAGCCCATAGTGAATAAAGCATTGTTAGGGCAAAATTCTATCAATGCTTTTCCCGTATTATTACTACAAGTAGAAATTTAACGTTTAAAATAAAGTTACTATATGATAGAATTAAAGTACACAGCGAAATGGAATTAATGCCATTGACACAGACATCTGATAAAAGGTGCCATGTAGTCAGTGGCATTTTTTGTTTGCGATTTTCATTTAAAGGAGAGAAAAGGATGGCCAAAAGAAGAAATAATTGGGATGCAAAAAAACTGGATAGGTGGATAAAGGAGGGTAGGGGACAAGGAGAAGGAGAAAATTATAAATCTTGGTTAACGATTCAGGATTTTCCTAGTATGGGTAGGGCAACAAGAGTATTTGGATGGACAACGAACCGAATTCATCATTTTTTCTCTGATTGTCAACTCAAATACTTTTACCTGCTCGACTGGGATGAAAGAGTGATTGATATACGAGAACATTATGCATTACTAGATTTAGAAACAGTTTTAATTGATACATCAGATTTACGATTAGATAAGTTTATAGATAAGAAGAGCAAGGAACCCTACATATTAACTACTACATTTCTAATTACGTTAGTAGATAATAATGGAGAGAAGAATTTTGCAGCAAGAAGTATAAAGTATGCTTCGGAATTAAATAAAAAGAGTACTATAGAGAAACTGGAAATTGAAAGGAGGTATTGGAAAGTAAGAGGTATAGAGTGGGGAATCGTAACAAATAAGGATATCAACTCTGTAAGAGCAAAAAACATAGAATGGGTTCATTCAGCAATGAACTCTAACACCTATAATGGAATTTCTCAAGAGGAATTTATGGGGTATTTAGATGGATTATTATATAGAATCCATGATAGTAAAGGCAGTGTTAAGAACATTATATCGGGATTTGAAAAAGATTATTCTCTAGATGTAGGGGCGGGGTTACTACTATTCAAACATTTAATTGCAGATAAAAGGATTATCCTGAATATGGATAAATCTATTAACATTAATCAGATTGACAGTAAATCCATATACATACCTAAAGTAAGTGGAGGAGGTAATGATGTTAGACTATACGGCTAATTCTTTAATTGAATGGAAAAGTGAAGGTGAGGATTCTAGTGTTGAAAGGGTACTTTGGCTGGATGATGAAATTGCATATGTTATTAACATAAATAAAAATAAAGTACCTTTTTTTCGAAGACTAAAGGATATAGATGAAGCGTTAGCAAATGATAAGGCAGAAATAAAAGAAGAAGATAATTTAATAGTTGTATCAAAAGAAGAAGATATTCCTCAAAAGCACAAGGAAATCAGAGATAGGGCTTGGGAGATTATTAGGGATATGGTAGATAAGGAACCAGAAATTTTTAAATCCACTTATAGAAGAAGGTTGATTAGACAGGTATCTAAATCTTATGGAGTCAGTGAAGGCTGGATATTGGAATACTTAAAACGATATTGGAAGAGAGGTAAAACCCGTAATGCATTACTACCAGATTACAGGAATTGTGGTGCTAAGGGAAAAGAGAGAAAGGCTGGAGATGTGAAACGCGGGAGACCAAGAAAGCATCAGGATATTACGGGAGAAGGAATTAATGTAACAGAGGATATTAAGAAAATCTTTCGTATTGCCATAAATAAATATTACTATACAACAGCAAAGAATTCACTAACGTTGACGTATGAACTGATGAGAAAAGAATATTTTACAGACGGCTATAAAGAAGTAAATGGAGTAAAGATACCTCTTTTGAAACCACAATCTGGGATTCCTTCTTTCGGACAGTTTAACTACTGGTTCCAGAAAGAGCGAAATATAAAAAAAGAAATCTCAAGTAGGTATAGTAATAAAAAGTACCAAAAACAATATAGACCTATAATAGGTAATTCTTTAGATGGAGTATTTCAGCCTGGAACATTTGAAATTGACTGTCAGGTAGGAGATGTATACTTGGTTTCAAGATTTAACAAGAACTGGATTATAGGTAGACCAGCCATTTATGCCGTGGTAGATAAGTTTAGCAGAATGATATGTGGGCTATATGTTGGACTTGAAACAGGCTCTTATGCAGGAGCGATGATGGCACTTGCAAATGCTACTACAAATAAAGTTAAGTTTTGCAAGCAGTTTGGTATAGAGATAGAAGAAAAAGATTGGCCAGTTCACCACTTAGCAGAAACTATTATTGCAGATAGGGGAGAACTTGAAGGTGGTAATATTGATAATCTTATTAATACTCTAAATGTGAAAGTTCAAAATACACCACCATACCGAGCCGACCTTAAGTCAGCCGTTGAAAGGTTTTTTGGTCTTACAAATGAAAGAACGAAGCCCTTTCTTCCAGGAGTGGTGGATTTAGATAGTAGAGAACGAGAACGAGGTGATAAAGACTACAGAACAGGGGCCAAGTTGGACTTACATCAATTCACACAGGTAATGATTAAGTGCATCCTATATCATAACAATCACTATCATCTGGATTATTACAAGAGAGACCAAGATATGCTAGAAGATAATGTTCCTTGTATTCCAATAAAATTATGGAACTGGGGGATAGCAAATCGTGGAGGAACACTTAGAACAGTTCCTGAGGATGTAATTAAGTTGGCACTTATGCCATCGGATATAGCAACTGTGACTGCAAAAGGAATTAAGTACAAGGATATGTATTATACGTCCAAATCTATATTAAAGAGTGGGGCATTTGCAAATGCGAGAACTAAGGGGAGGCAGAAAGTAAAGATAAGTTATGACCCAAGAAATATGGATTATATATATGTCTATGATGACCCAAAAGAATATGAGAAATGTTTCTTAGTGGATGATAACAGTAGATATAGAGACAAAACACTTGAAGAAATAGAGTATCTATTAGTAGTGGAAAAGATGCAAAGAGAAAAGAATCAGGATAATGAAGCACAGGCCAAGACTCAACTCATTACCGAAATCGAAGATATAGTTCAACAAGCAGAGGAAGACTACAATAAAGAAACAAGCGTTGTAGAAAGTGATAGGCAAAGGATAAAGAATATAAGTGGAAATAGGAAGGCTGAAAAGACAGTGAGACGGATAGAAGAAGCATTTAACTTGGAAAATGATAATGAAGAAAATCAAGATAATTCGAACGAAAAAGTAGAAACGGAAGAAATGGATGCTTTAGATTTACTATTTCAAAAACAGAAAGAGGTGATGAATGATGAAGGAAGTAATAATACCAAATGGTAGTGTTGCAGTAGAGGCAGAATACAAAGACCAGATAATTCCAGATTACAGAGGTAATCCTTTTATAGAGGCACTTCCAAATATTCTTTCACCACAAGATGTAATAGAAAGATTGGCTTTTTATCCAGAATATAATAAAAGTGAGAGAGAGGTAGAAAGTCATTATAGAATTTACATGATAGATAGATTATTTCAGGTATTTCAGCCACTTCCTATGAATCTGGAACTAGAAAGTAAAATATCTCGTGCAATAAGACAAGGCTATATCTCTAGAAATCCATTTGATAAGAAATTAGGAGCAGGTTTTTATAATGAATATTATGGGGGACAAGCCATAGGTTTGGCAAATATAGATGAAGATTATTTATCACCTCTTGGGTTTAGCCTAATAGGAATTTCAGGTATAGGAAAAACGGCAGCCCTTAATAGAATTCTAAATTTATATCCACAAATAATTATACATTCTGAGTATAGAAATATCCATTTTTCAAATTATCAAGTAGTATGGATGAGGCTGGAATGCCCTTTCGATGGGTCAATAAAAGGCTTAATGTATCAATTTTTTTCTGAGATAGACAGGCTTCTTGGCACAAACCATTATGAAAAGGTTGTGAGAACAAGAGCAACTGTAGATTCCATGATGGTTGTAATGAATCAGGTAGTCCGAAATAGTTCGTTAGGGTTATTAGTTATAGACGAAATACAGCATCTTAGTATGGCAAAGTCTGGAGGAAGTGAAAAGATGTTAAACTTCTTTGTTAATCTGGTCAACTGTATAAGCCTTCCAATTATTCTGGTTGGTACTCCTAAGTCATTGAAGGTGCTTCAAGGAGATTTCAGACAGGCAAGAAGAGGGTCTAGTTCTGGAGATATGGTATGTGATAGATTACAGAAAGGTGAAGTGTGGGACTTACTTATTAATTCTGTATGGTATTATCAATGGACACGAAAAGAAACACCTTTAACAAAAGAATTAAGCAATATATTATATGAAGAAACCCAAGGAATACCAGATTTAGTTAAAAAGGTATATGCAATTTCTCAGGCAGAGGCTATTAATAGTGGTAAGGAAGAGGTCACCCCTAAAATTATTAGGAAGGTAGCAAAAGAGAAATTCAAATTAGTTAAACCAATGCTAAATGCATTAAAAACTAATAACTTAAGGGAAATTGCTAAGTTTGATGATATCAATTTAATGGATATTGATTTTAAAGACACATTAACAAGGACAAAAGAATCAATAAAATTGGATTTAAAAGCAAAGGAAATGATAAATAAGGGGAAAAAGGAACAACAAGATAATGTAAATGAAGATAGCAAGAAACGAGTTAGAACAAATATAAGAAGCAAGGTTAAACCTTTACAAGATGATAAAGTAGTAAATGAATCAGGTGGAATCAAGGACAATAAAGATGAGTTTGATAAGGATGATATTCGATTTGTTGTAGAGCAAGGAAAAGGCAATAATAAAAGTCCTTATGAGTCATTAAAAGAATCAGGGTATATTATTTCTTTTAATGATGATATTTTTTCTAAGGAGGTGGTATCTTGAACTTTTTTCCAACATCCTATCCTGATGAAATTTTATATAGCACATTTGCGCGTTACTGTATAAGAAGTGGCAATGTACGTGAGATACATAATTTTGAGGATTTATTTGGAACAAGAAATTGCGTAGCGTCTTTGGAATTACCAACACATCTTGATGCTTTAATTAGTAACATGCCTGTGGGAGCAAAGTATACAGCAGAGTATCTTATATATAAACACACTTTATTTCCTTTTGTTGCAGCCTTTATACCAAAAGAACGTGCAAAAAAGATAATTCAAACTATGAGAAATGGAGAAGGTGCTATTTCTTACAATAGGACAGGATTATTATCTATTACATTAAATCGATATTTTAGATTTTGTACACAATGTTTTAAAGAAGATGTAGAAATATATGGTGAACCATATTGGCATCGGCTACATCAAGTAACAGGTGTGTATATATGTCCTAAACATAAAATTCCCCTTTATAACAGTACACAACTCATACGAGCAGGGAATAGACAGAGATTTATCGGTGCATCTCATGAAAATTGTAAAGTAGATGAAGAAATAACTTATTCAAAAGACTTAACTAAGAAGATGCTTTGGATGGCAGAGGATGTACAAGTTTTACTAAACAATCAATTTGAGTTTAAGGAGCCAGAATGGTTTAGAAGTCAATTTCGAGTAAAATTAGTTGAGAAGGGCTATGCCAGAATGAACAACTATATCCATCAAAAGAGATTAAAGCAGGACTTTATAAACTTTTATGGAGAAGAGTATTTAAATCTTGTTCAATCTCCTCTTACTATGAATAGTAAGGGATGGTTGCCAGACTTGGTTAGAAAAAATGACAGAACTACTTATGCAATACGATATCTATTGTTGGCAAGGTTTCTTGAAGTTCCTATCGTTGATTTATTTAATACAAAACTTGCAACTAATGCTGAAGGAGAAAATACTATTGATGCATACCAAGAACTATGGGACCAAAGATTAATAGAACTATCCCAATCAGGATTATCCATAAGAGCAATAGCAGAGATATTAGAATCCTCTACAAAAACAATAAGAAAGGCAATTGATAGATTAGAAATAGAAGAGTTTTGGAAGTTTAATGGTGGTGGAAAATATCTTTATAATAAGTTTACCGATACAGAGGAATTTAAAGTAAAGAAGAAAGATTTAAGAGAAAAATGGCTTGAACTTCACTCCCAACACCCTAACAAAAGTAGCAATCAAATGAGAAAGGATAATGATGGAGTTTATGCTTGGTTAAAAAAATATGATAGTGAATGGATAGAAAAACACTATAGAAGGATTGATAATAAAGTTAATCCTGTTAATTGGGAGAATAGAGATGCTGAACTCCTTACAAAGGTTAAAGAAGTGATAAAAGATATGAAAGAAGGCAAGCCTGAGCAGATAACATGGACAACTGTAGGGAGCAAATTAGGAATTAGTGGTTGGTTATCAAAAAAGAAAGAGAAACTTCCATTAACAAAGGCATTTGTAGAACCACAAATAGAGAGCCTAGAAGAATATCATATAAGAAAGATTAAATGGGGGATTGAGGAGTTAGAAAGACAAGGAAAGGAAGTAACGTTATGGAACTTGGTGGAAACAGCAGGCGTTAGGCCACAATATATGAAACCTATTTCCAGAGAAATTCAAAAGATATTAAAAGATAAAGGATATAATATTGACTTTATTTGAAGAGGTATTCATTATAATAATGTTATATGATGATATATAAGTTTATTGTGGAAATATCCGATATAATTAATAGAGAAAAGAGGATTGAAGATATCTGATAATGATGGATATCTTAGAACAAATGATATCAAAAGTTTTACAAAAGAAAGGGGGAGAAAAATGGATGATAAATCTTTTGCATCTGATATATTGAATAAAACAATTGATAAGTTAAATCTACAGCAAGATTGGTTGCAGGAGTATACTAATATTTTTAAAGATTTGTTTCAACAAAATAAATATGATAACCAGGAGGAGATTTATAAGGCCATAGAGCAGGGGGTTAACAAAATATGATAAAAAGTATTGATATTGAGAATTTAAGGGGGATAAGGTGCAACACACATCTAGATTTAGACAGTAAATCTTTAATTATTTTTGGTGAAAATGGCAAAGGTAAAAGTTCAATTATTGATGGAGTTGAATATGCAATTACAAAGGATATTAAGCACATTTCATCAGCATGTAGGGAAGTATCATTACAAAAACATGCTCCTAATATATCCGCGAATTTTCAAGATATAAAGGTTCAAGTGGAGTTTAAGGATGGAAGTATATTGTCTAACCGAGAAGAACCTAAAAAGGATACATTAGCCTATAAAATAAATAATAGTGTAACAGGAAATATAAATATTTTAAGACGCTCTCAACTATTAAATGCAGTTTTTGCTCAACCAAAGGAAAGATATGATTTATTAAAACAATTCTTACCACTTACTGAAATAAATAAATTTGAAAATGCTTCTAAAGGAGCAGTTGATAAGTTAAAAGAAGACTTAATCAGTTTTCAAACAGAGATTGAGAATCATAAGAAGAATATTCAAAATACTCTTGATATAAAGAATTTAGATTCAGTTACTACTGACAATATTACCTCAATACTTACGAATAAGGGCAAGCAACTTAATTTAGAAGATTTAAAGAATTTAGAGGAAATACCAAGATACATAGAAAAGGTTGAGGATTATGTAAAAAGTATAGGAAATATAAAATTAGATACAGTTATAAGAAGTCTTTTAAGTTTGTTAAGTGAAGTAATTGATAAAAAATCACCCGAACAGTTTGCAAAAGTAATTTTCGATAATATCAACTCAAAACTTGATTTGGTTGAGAAACAAAAGATTATTTTTTATGAGGAATTTCTTACTACAGGCATTCAATGGTTACAGGAAGATAATAAATCACTATGCCCATTTTGTGAAAGTCCGATAGATGTACCAAGTGTTGTAGAAAGAGTAAATAAGAGAATAGAAGAAAATTCAGAGTATTCAACACTTAAAAAGGAGTTTCAAAAACATTATGATATATTGCAGTCGGAATTGAAATGTTGGAAAGATAAAGTAGTTAAGATTAGAAGTATAAATAAAGAACTGAATGATGGAAATATTGAACATTTATGTAAGACAATTGAGGATAATACTGAAAACTTCATAAAATTAGTTCCTAAAAGTATACAAGAAAATATAATTGAAAAGAATTTACCTAATTGGGACGATTCCATTTATAAAAATGCTAATTATCTAAAAAATGAATATAGCAACAAGTTGATTCCAAATGATACTGTGTCATTAGTTAATCAAGCAGTAAGATTCATACATGACTTAAAAATTGTAAATGATAACCTTATTAATATAAACAAAAAAACTAATCAATATAACATTTCAAATAAAAGATATAAAATAACTAAGAAATTTTATGAAGAATTAGTTCGTCAACGTAAAAATTCTGTACAGGAAATTTATAATGATATTAGAGAAGATATTAATAATTATTATAATAGTATGCATCCTGAAGAAAATATAGGTGGTATAGATTTAAAAATAAAAGATTCTTCAAGTAAGGGGAGTGCTATAATAGAATCAAGTTTCTATGAGAAGGATGGTGAAGACCCAAGAGCATATTATAGTGAAGCACATCTTGATACCTTAGGATTATCGATGTTCTTAGCATTATATAAACGAGAATGTTTGAAAAATAAAGACTTAAAGTTTTTAATATTAGATGATATATTTACATCAGTAGATGCCTCGCATAGAATTAATATTATAAATCTTATTTTTACTGAATTCAAAGAACATCAATTAATTATTACAACTCACGATATTGTTTTATATAGGGAAATTCTTGAGTTAGAGAAATTATACGGTGGAAATAGCAAGTTTAAAAATATTGAGATATGCGAGTGGGTGAAAGATGAGGGACCTATACTAGATGATACTAGGTCAGAAATTGAAAAATTAATACAACTTTCTAATAACCATAGAACAGACAAAAGTATCCTTGCTTCTGCAACTGGCATTTTCTTAGAATTACTCTTATCAAAATTACGATATTCTTTAGAGTTATCAATTCCTGCTAAGTATCAGGATAAATATACAATTGCCGATATTTGGAATAATCTATATTCGAAACTAAAGAAGAATAAAGAATTTTATAATTCTAACTCAAAGGTATTGGATGCTATAAATACTTCTAAGTTTATTAGAAATACAAATGGGTGCCATTACAATGAGTGGGCACAAGGAGTATCTAAGGATGAAATAAGACAGTTTACAAATAATGTTATAAGTTTTTATGAGATAATATACTGTAGCAATTGTAATTCTTTAATAAAAAAGAGTAATGGTAATGAAGATTATCAATGTAAATGTTCGAGGTTACAATATCAAAAAAGCAAATTGTTAATTTCATAAATGTTGAATTCTGTGTTGGAGTCAAATAAAAACATTTATTTTTAATATCACCAAGTCCTTAAAACCTTTTCCCTTATCCCTGTATCTATGTCTACATCAAATAAACTTCTTTCATTTTTTAAAATGTCTGAAGTGAAGCAAATAAAGTAGTGTTAGAAAACCATAGGGAAAAGGTATAAGGAATGCCTTGGAACTATGGTTTTTTTATTAGATTTTTTATTAGAAGAAAGAAGAGATGGCTTGGTTAAACCCATAAAAACCAATGGATGGAGAGATTGATTAGAAAAGAAAATGGACATGAGAAATGGATAAAAACCACTCATTCATCTTCATTCCAAAACATCATTTTATAAGTACTTTATTTTCGGTTTTTGAGGTAAAAATCAGGAAATGTAAGGACTTTAGAAGGGCAGGTTTAAGGGGAAAGGGGAAAAGAGGGAAAAATGGGAAAAATCAACAAGCCAGTGTTTATGGGTGTTTGAGGGGAATCTATGTGAGGACTTTGTTTGAAAAGGGAGGTTTGATTGTTTTAAGTGCACAATATTTGTCTACATCAAATAAACTCCTTTCATTTTTCAAATGTTTGAGAAGGAGTAAATAAAGTACTTTTAGGAAACATGGTTTATTAGGGATAAGGAAATACCCTGTAGGCCATGTTTTTTTATTAGGAATTTTAAGGTGAAAAGGAATAAGGGATAAGGTTTAAATTCAGTAAAATCAATGGATTGAGAGATTGAATGGAAGTAAAAATGGAGAGAAGAAATGGAAAGAATTCTCCTTAAACCTTCTTCCTTAACTCTCTATAAATCCTCAATTTTGCAACTACTTTATTTTCATTTTTTCCATTGAAAAATCAAAAATGCAACTACTTTAAATTGTGAAAAACAAAAATGGAGTAAATAAACGGATAATTGGAAGAAAATAACAAGCCAGTGTTTTCAAGGGTTTGAGGGGTGCTGGTGAGAGAACTTTATTTGAAAAAAGTGAGGAGTTTGTTTGATGAACACATAGTTAGGATTAAGGAAAAAGGGGTAAGGAAAATAGGAAATATTTTGGGCTTAAAATAGGGGTTAATTAGTTGTTTCAAAAATAAAATAAAGTTGTATTATCTAAAGGGATAAGGAATAAGGGAAAGTGTTGAAAATACTGGAGTTAATAGAGTTCCAAGACACAAGATAAATGGGAAATAAAGGTAATTTGTAATAGGACTTTATTTACTTTTTAGATATAACATAGGACTTTTTTTCTGTTTCTAAAAATGATATGTTTAAAATTATCAGAAACAGAAAAGTTGTTTCATAAGCGGTAAAGTTCTATCAAAATGAAAATAAAGTCCTTATATTAAGATTTTATTCACATTTCTTGATGCAAGAATGGGGATAAAGTATAAAAAATATTAGGGAGATGTGGATAAAAGGGTAAAGGGATAAGGACATTATTTACTTTTTATAATAACTTGGCATATTTTTTCTGTTTCAGAAATGATGAAGAAGAAATTATAGAAAAAGAAAAGGTATTTTTACGGATGTTAAAGTTCTTTTATAATAAAAATAAAGTTGTGGTATTGAAAGGTATAAGGAACAAGGGCAAATATTGGAAATACGAGATTTGATATGGGTTTAATGGATAAAGTGATTGGTAATTGTAGGGAGTTGATGCAAGGACTTTATTTGCATTTCCTATAGAACATGCTCTGCTTTTTCTGTTTTTAAAAATTGAAGCATGATAATTTTAAAAAAGAAAAACAAATTTATAACTGATAAAGTTCTAATAAAATGAAAACAAAGTTGAAAAAACATATTTGGTTGTTTGAATTTATAGATATATGATGAATGCTATTTTATATAAATTCTTAATAAATATACTGCAGAAGCATTTGTTATGATTGAAATAATAATAAGAATTGTGTTATATTGCAAATAAATGGTGAAGTTCATGGTTATAAATAGGTTTTATATGAAAGGGTGAAGATTATGGAAAGAAAAAAAGTAATAAATTTTTCAAACAGATTTTTTAGCAATTTAGAACAACTTGGTTTGGATTTTAATAAGGCAAAACAAAATATCCTTTCTCACATTGAAGAAAAGGAAAAAGACCTAAGTCTGGATAAAAGGATGGTATTTTATACTCCATATATAGAGGATGGCAAAAAATATATGCTGGCTGGCTTTGTAACAAAAAAGGAAAAATCTATTTTTATAGAAGCCAACAGCATATGGGATAAGGGGTTTAATCCTGAGGACATAATAGTTACAGAAACAAATATTAGGATTATCAAATAGTTAAAGTCAAGAGTGGGTTTTGGGTATAAGACAATAGCACCAGTGACAAACATGTCAAGCAATAAATTTAAAATTGAGGCATTACAGTCTTACTATAATACGATTTAATAAGTGATATAAGTTGATTTAGAAGGTTTTTATTTTAATAACTGCGAGTTAAGGGGGGAATAAAATTGTATTTTAACAAACAATATTTTCAATTATTTGGCGAAAAAGAATTTGATACTTATGAACGTGAGCAGATAGTTGCCATAAAGGATGAAATTGAAAGAGAGTCAGAAAATTATATTTTGAATGTGAATGAAACAGAATTTATTAATTATATAACGAATAAATATGTATTAAAAGAGCCACAATTTGATTACGATAATATATTCGTCTCTACATATCAGAAAGACATAGAAGGTAAATATTGGCCTAGAAGATATAATGTATATGATGATAAATTTTATTCTGTAGATGTAATAGTATATCATATTCCCTTTGTTGGAATGTCTGAATTGTTAAAATACACACCTAATCCTAGAATGCTCTGGACTGAAAAAGTATATATAGAAGAACAATGTTTATGTTATGAGATAATTAGTTTTGAAAAAGATGCTAGTAAAGTTAAAAGAGAGTTTGAAAGTTTTGTTAATAATCTAAATCAGCAATTGAATAATTTACTCGGGAATATACAACAATATAACGACAAGTTATATAATTTCGTAAAATCTACTCTACAATCAAAAAAACAAAAAATATTAGAGAAAAATAATATGCTTGCAGCACTTGGTGTACCAATAAAAAAAGTAGATAATATTTCAAAAACTTTTTCTGTACCTATATCAAAATCAAAAAAAGAAATAGTTCTAAAGCCAAGTGTTACAGAAAAGGGATTTACACCTGAACCAACGCTAGACCCTGGTATATATGAAGATATACTAGCCACAATATACGATGTGGGAAAGCAATTTGAACGTATGCCTTCAATATATTCCGGAAAAGAAGAAGAACATTTAAGAGACCATTTTTTATTGTTTCTCCAACCGAGGTATGAATGGTCTGCCACAGGAGAGACATTCAATAAATCTGGGAAAACAGATATTTTAATAAGGTATAATAACTCGAATATATTTATAGCAGAATGCAAGTTCTGGAAGGGACCTAAAAATTATCTGGCGACAATCACTCAATTGCTTGGATATTTGACATGGAGGGATTCAAAGGCTGCAGTAATTATTTTTGTGCAAAATAAAGATTTTTCCGCTGTGTTGAAGAGTGTTGAGGAAACGACAAACCAACATCCAAATTATTTGGGATTTGTGAATAAACAGAATGATTCTTGGTTTAACTATAGATTTCACATTAACGGAGATAAGAATCGAGAGGTAAAAGTTGCAGTTTTACTGTTTCATATTCCTAGTATATAACTAAAATAAGTTCTACTCCATGATAATAACTTCTCTCTGTAAAAATAAAGTTCATTCAAGAATCCCGCTGTAGATGCAGAATAACTCCTGCTTTACTGTGGGATTTTTGATTTTCAGGGAGAGAAGGATAAAGTTTTGAGGGTTTGGGGCTGGAGCATGATTATTTTAAATATACATCTTTAGGGATACAAGGGTAATGAAGAGATAGAAAAGTAGATGTTCTTATAGATTATAGTGTAAAATAAAGGTATGTGATATATACTTGTAGAATTATGCGAATAAAGACTTTATTATTTTAGGAGATGAATTTATGATATGTCCTTACTGTGGTAAAGAGATGAGATACGGAGTAATTCAGAGTCAACATGAAATTAGTTGGAAACCTAAAAAAGGAAAGTTTTTCGCAACTGCTCAATTTAGTAAAGAAGCAATTATTCTGTCTGAGTTTTCTTTTCTTAAAGGTTCATGTGTTGAAGCATACTGCTGTGATGATTGTAGAAAAATTGTTATAGATTATGGCGATGGGAATTTATCAGAATAATATCATATACTTATTTTGTTCGCATTTTTCTATAAATATTTGTTGGGTTGAACATACTTGCATGGAGGGGTTATAATTTGGCAAAGCATGAGTTTGGAATAATTGATTCTATTGAAAAAAATAGGTGGTATAGTGAATATGAACCTGTAAAATATAATTGTGTTTCTGTCAGCGATGATTTAATAGAAGAATTAATTACGAAGTATAATGAAGAATTAATGGCAATAAAGACATATTTTCAGGTTACAACCCAACCAGGTGTAGGATTAGATTATTGTGGTGTAACGCTTATCCCTCCAGAATCTCTTAAGCAATTTAGAGATGTTATTATAAAGGCAAATAGCCATTATCAATCGCAGGAACTTAAATTGCTTATTGAAAAGGTATCTGATGCAATTATTAAAAATAAGTATTTAATTCACTATGGAATATAGTATTTTTTATATAAGAATATGAATATACAGATGAAAAGGGGGAGTATCATGTTTGAATATATAAAATTGCAAAGAACAATGTGTTTTGGGACTTGCCCTGTTTATAGTGTTATGGTAGATAAAGAGGGTAATGTAAATTATTATGGAGAAATGTTTGTATATAAGAGCGGAGAGCATTATTGGAAGATATCAGAGAAAAAAGTAAATCAGTTAAATGACTTGATTGGGGATTTTGGGTTTAAGTCTTTTATATATGAGCCAGGGGATGAGTTTATTACAGACCGTCCTTCTTGCATCACCACAGTAAAGTATTCTAATGGAGAAACCAAAGAAATTGACCACTATTATGGACATATTTCGATAGATGATAGTCTGACAGCATTTGAAAATAAGATAGAAAGAATTATAGGCACAAAAAAATATGTAAATCCAACGTTGTACATATACTTTGTTGAAGAAAAGATTTTAAAGCCATCAATAAGATACATGGTTATTTCTGCTACGGAAAAAGAAGCAATATCTCTAGTAGAAAAAGACTGCACTAATCAAGAAGCATTAAAATGGAAAACCAGGAAGATTGGTGTTGCTACAGATGATTATTATGAACCGCTAATACTTATGAGAGAGTTTAAGTACAGTAATGAGAATTTATAGGAAGATATGAAAATCGGGAAAAAATATGATATAATATATAATGATATATAAAAGCCAAGGTGAGCCAACACTTTGACTTTAGTAATGTTTTTTTGGTTATATAGGCCTATTAGGATTTTTGAGGATGCTTTGGAGATTTGGCAGTCTTTACAAGGCATTTTTTTCTTACTGTCTGTATAAGTTATGTCTTACTCATTTAAAAAAATCTTTTTAAGTGAATCTTAGGTGTTTTTTGGTCTATTCAAAACTTGTGATGCTGCGCAATTATTTTCTCAGATAGTCCATTACGGTATTGTATCCACTGGTCTTTTGAATTAAATTAAGACAAAAAGGACTATGCATTTATTGACAAAAGCAAAAATTAGCATTATTATATGAGTATAAATGAATATAATCATATGGTGGTGATAAATTGGATTTAATAGAAATCTTTAAAGCGTTGGGAGATGAAAACAGAATTAGAATACTCAATTTGCTAATAAGACAGGAACTCTGTGTGTGCGAGATAGAAACAGTGCTGGATATGACGCAGTCTAATGCTTCAAGGCATCTAAATAAATTAAAAACTTCAGGTATTATAACCAGTGAAAAGAAATCGCAATGGGTCTATTACAGAGTTGATAACGATTTTATTAAAGAAAATGACCTACTGTATGAATTTATTAAAAATAAGTTGGCTGAAAATACACAATTGCAAAGAGATATAGAAAGACTTAAAAAATATAAAAATAGTAACTTTACATGTGAGCAACTGCGGGAAGATAAAAGTCAGGTTCTTAAGTATCTTCGAGAGCAGTGCAAAAACAATTGATAAAATTATAAAAATAGAAAATATGATTTTAGTTATTTTTCTGTAAAAATTTAAATTAGTCACTATATGATTATAACAGAATATAATCATATAGTAAAAACAAGATAATTCAAATGGACTGGGGGCATAAAACATGAGTAGCAAAGAAGCAATGCAAGAAAAAAAAGGATTAGGTTTTTTCGAAAAGTACCTTACACTGTGGGTAGCAGCATGTATTATAGTAGGAGTTGCAATAGGACAATTAATTCCTGCAATCCCTGAAACTTTGAGCAAATTTGAATATGCAAATGTATCAATTCCTGTTGCTATTCTGATATGGCTCATGATATACCCTATGATGCTGAAAATTGATTTTTCAAGCATTATTAGGGCAACAAAGAAACCGAAGGGACTTATAGTCACTTGTGTAACAAACTGGCTTATCAAGCCTTTTACCATGTATCTTATAGCAGCGTTTTTCTTAAAAGTAGTATTCAGCAGGTGGATTGGCCAAGATTTGGCCACAGATTACCTCGCGGGTGCAGTGTTGCTGGGAGCGGCGCCATGTACTGCTATGGTGTTTGTATGGAGTTATCTGACAAAAGGCGACCCTGCTTATACATTAGTTCAGGTGGCAGTTAATGACTTAATTATATTGTTTGCATTTACACCAATTGTAGCATTCCTATTAGGTGTAAGTAATGTAAGCGTTCCTTATGATACGCTGGTATTATCTACAATCCTGTTTGTTGTAATCCCTTTGGCAGGAGGATACCTTACAAGAAGGAACATCATCAAACATAAGGGTATAGAGTATTTTGAAAACGTTTTTCTCAAAAAATTTGATAATGTAACTATCGTAGGTTTGCTTCTTACTTTAGTAATTATTTTCTCTTTCCAGGGTGAAATAATTTTAAGTAATCCCCTGCATATTATATTAATTGCCATACCATTAATTATACAGACATTTTTTATATTCTTCATCGCATATGGATGGGCAAAGATATGGAAACTTCCCCATGATATAGCAGCCCCTGCAGGGATGATTGGAGCAAGCAACTTCTTTGAACTTGCAGTTGCAGTGGCTATTTCACTCTTTGGCCTGGAATCTGGAGCCGCTCTTGCAACAGTTGTAGGAGTATTGGTTGAAGTCCCGGTCATGCTTACGTTGGTCATGATTGCAAATAATACAAGGCATTGGTTTCAATAAACTTATAAAAAAAGCATTCCTGTAGTAAAGTAATTTGCCCTTTGTAAAAAGAGGCACCTCCTGATAAAATACTGGGTATAGAGTGTTGCAACACTTATCCCTAAATAATAAGGAGGTACCTCATATGAATTATACAC